>JBDTDW010000279.1:0-6262 GCA_039922855.1 Candidatus Nanopelagicales bacterium
GAGTCGGCTCGAAACGTACCCAACCGATCCCGGTGAACCACAGCTCGGGCCAGGAGTGCGCGTCCTTGGTGGTGACGACGTAGTCCCCGGCGGCGTCCTTGGTCCCCGCGGTGAAGCCGACCGCCACCCGGGCCGGGATGCCCAGCGAGCGTGCCATGAGCGCCATGGTCGCGGCGAACTGCTGGCAGTAGCCGACCTTGTCGCGCAGGAACGCGAGCAGGGCGTCCGTCGAGCCGTCCCCGACGACGGCGGTGGAGTACGTGAACTGGGTACGGAAGTACCGCTGCAGTGCCAACGCCATGTCGTACTCGGTCGTCTGCCCCGCAGTCACCTCCTGCGCGATGCTGGTCAGCTCGGCCGGCAACGGCACCTGCAGTGCGCTGGCGCGCCGGATGTCGTCGGGGGCGCTGGTGGCGACGCTGCGCAGCTGGTCGGGGGTGGGCTCGACGTCGAGGGACTGGACCGACCAGCTCTTGCCCAGCGTCGTCGTCGAGGTGGAGAACACCACGGCGGTACCAGGGTCGTAGTGCCAGTCGCCGAGGATCTTCACGCCGGTGACCGGTGCCGGCAGGGGAAGGTACGGGGTGCTGAGCTTGGAGTCGGTTATCACGTATGTCTGCGCGCTCGTCGTGATGCCGCTGGTGAGCTGACCGGGACCCAGCTCGGACTGGCTCAACGGTGGTGAGGTCTCGGAGGAGAAGACCGCTGGACGCCAGTTCACACCGTCGAAGTCGGACAGGGTAACTGCCCGCAGGTACTGCGGGTTCTTGTCGGTCGTGCGATAGGTGAAGACCTCCTGCGTGGTCGACTGCTGCAGGTCCCGGCGAAGCGACACCAGCGGGTCGAGCTTGACCGACGTCGCGCCGGCACCTCCCGCCCCGATCCCGTCACCCAGGCCGCGGGCGCCCAGCAGCGCGTCGGTGAGTCCGGGGACCAGCACCGGGACCAGCAGCGCGAGCGCGAGGGCGGGGACGGCGAGGCGGGTCGCCGGGCCTAGCAGGTTGGTCCGGGTCGCCAGCTCCACCGGTCCTTCGGTACGAGGCAGGATCCGCCCCCACGCGCGCAGTCTCAGCCGTGAGTCGGTCGTCACGATGACCAGCCATCCCAGGACGGTCACCACGAAGGTCCACCACGGAGCACCGCCGGGCAGCACCGCCGCTGGGACCGCGTACAGCGCCACCAACGGGGCGCCGGCCAGCACCGGTGCCCGCAGGAAGACCACCGCGACGAACGTCACCATGGTGACCACACCGATGCCGAGCGTGCACAGCGCGATCAGGCCCGGCGACACCGGCACCGGGGGAGAGTACGCCCCGACATCGTCCATCCCGTCCTGCAGCACGATGTGCAGCTGGTTCAGGGCCGCCGAGCTCGGCAGGGGTGCCCACGGCGTGTTCTGCGTGAACCCGACCACCATGACGACCAGGCCGACGAAACACTGCCCGATCGGGACCAGGACTGCCGGTGCGCGCACGGTGGCCAACGCCCATCCGGTCGCTGTGACGAGAGCGATCATGATCAGCGGCGGCTCGAACCAGGAGGAGTCGGCGAAGAGTGGGGACAGGGCCCAGGAGGCAAGCACGACCGCGGCGGCGACGGCGAGCGTGGACCGCCACGGGCCGGCGGAGCGCTGCGGCGGAGAGTCCGGACCAGGCGGCAGCGCCGGCAGCTCCCGGGTCGGGGTCAGCACCGAGGTCATGGCGTGACCTGCGAGCTGAACGACGTGGTCCGGGCCGGCCCGTGACCTCGCGCCAGCGCACGCCATGCGCCAGCCAGGTCTTGACCAGGTCCGCACACCACGACCCGCCAGCCCGCCGCTCGCAGCAGCGCGGCCCCCGCGTCCAGCCGGGCTCTGTCCGCCGCCGTCGTACGGGGTCCGGGCCACGCAGCGGCGTCGACGATCAGCGCGAGGGCGGTACCCCTGCCGTTGCGTACGGCCGCGATCTTCTCGACGTATCCGGGGTCCAGGGCCCCCATGACGGCGACAACGAGGCCGTCGCGCGCCCGTTCGCGGACCGTGGCATCGACCAGGCGGGGCACCGCGGCCTTCGAGGTCGACACGACGGCGAGCGCGTCCAGGACTGGGCGCTCCGCGTCGAGGGCGGCGATACCGTCGACGGCGATGCGACTGTCGCCGCTGAGCGGGGTGGCGTCGAAGTCCAGCAGCCGCAGCGCGAAACCGCGGCGGGCCAGGTGACAGCTGATGCTGGCGGCCGCGATGACGGCCCACTCGAACGACGAGGAGACCCCCTCGCCGCGGTGGCCGGCCGCTCGGGTGTCCAGCAGCACCGTGGCCCGGGTACGCCATGGCTGCTCCTCGCGCCGCACCATGAGCTCACCGCTACGGGCGGTGGACTTCCAGTGGACGCGGCGCAGCTCGTCCCCGGTGCGGTACTCACGCGGGACGACGTCGTCCTCGCCGCTGTTGGCCACCGCCCGCGAGCGCGACTCGCCCATGCCGGTCCAGTCCCCGACCAGCGGGACCGAGGGCAGCGCGACGACGTGCGGCACGACGGTCAGCGAGTCCGTCGTGGTGAACCGGCGCGTCATCTGGCACAGCCCGAACGGGTCGACGAGCTGCACGCGTAACGGGCCGATGTCATAGCGGCCGCGCAACGACGCGCTCACTTCGTACCGCACGTCTCGCCGGTTGCCGGTCCCGAGCCGGTCCAGGATGAAGCGCTGGTTGTGACCGAGCTGCCACGGCACGGTGTCCTCGATCATGAGCAGCCCGCTCGGCAGCTTCGACACGTTCTGCACCCTGACCACGCAGCTGGCGGTCGCGTCGGCCTCGATCTGGTGCGGGCGAAGCCCTCGTGCCGAGGACAAGCGGTAGCGGGTGCGCGACACCATGAGCAGCGACAGCACCGGAAGTGCCAGCAGGAAGATCCCGATCCGCATGAGGTCTCGTTGGCTGAGCATCAACGAGAGCAGCAGCGCCGCGATGCCCAGGCCGAACAGCCAGCGACCGCGGCCGGTCAGATGGCGAAGCGCCTCGCGCACTGCGGGCTCCCTCAGGACCGGGCGGTCGCAGGCACGGGCACGGTACGTAGCAGGTCGGCGACGACCTGCTCGGCCGTCCGCCCGGCAATCTGCGCATCGGTGGACAGCAACAACCGGTGGGGGAGCACCACCGGTGCCAGCCGCTGGATGTCGTCGGGCAGCACGTGGTCGCGGTCGTCGAGTGCGGCCGCGGCCTTGCTGGCCCGTATGAGGTGAAGTGTTGCTCGCGGAGAGGCGCCGAGGCGCAGGTCGGCATGGCCGCGGGTGGCGTGCGCGAGGTCGACCGCGTACTGGTGGATCGCCGGCGACACGAAGATCGAGCGGACGACGTTGACGAGCTTGCTGACCTCGGCGGCGTCCGCTACGGGGGTCAGGTCATCGAGCGGGTTGGCCGCCGCGTGCTCGGCCAGCATGGCGATCTCGGCGCGGGAGCTGGGATATCCCATCGACAGCCGGGCCATGAAGCGGTCCCGCTGCGCCTCCGGCAGCGGATACGTGCCCTCCATCTCGATCGGATTCTGCGTCGCGACCACCATGAACGGGCTGGTGAGCTCATATGTGGTGCCGTCGACGGTGACCTGCCGCTCCTCCATGCACTCCAGCAGCGCCGACTGGGTCTTGGGCGAGGCCCGGTTGATCTCGTCTCCGAGCACGATGTTCGCGAAGACGGCCCCGGGGCGGAACTCGAAGCTCCTGGTCTCCTGGTTGAAGATGCTGACACCGGTCACGTCACCCGGCAACAGGTCCGGCGTGAACTGGATGCGCCGAACCGAGCAGTCGAGGGCGCGGGCGAGCGTCTTGGCCAGCTGGGTCTTGCCGACACCGGGGACATCCTCGATGAGCAGGTGCCCCTCGGCGAGCAGTACCGTCAGCGCGGTCTGGATGACCTCCGGCTTGCCTTCGATGACCGTCTCGATCGCGGCCCGGATCCGACCGACGGCAGGCAGCAGGTCGGCAAGGTCGGCGTGGATCGCAGCGCCGGCGCGCGAGTCCAAGTCGGCCTGGGCGACCGGGTCGTCGTCAGGGGTCACGTCGGCTCCTTCCGGGACCCAGGACTCGGGTGCCGTGGCGGGTCCCTCAGTGTGACGCGGCGAGGGTCGGTCAGGTTCAGCGTAAGCGGCAGCGACGTACCGCGCCCACCCGCGATCCACTTGCCAGGCAAAAGCCACCCGGCGGACGGATCACCACGCCGGTCGGCCACCGATCGGTCCCTTCGTACGTGAGGATGGCGGCCATGGACGAGGACCGGGGCCCGGGTGCCGAGCTGGTTCCGGCGCGCCGTCAGGTCCCGAAGCTGCCGGCGGTGATCTCGGTCCCTCTTGACGTGGTCATCGGGGCGGTGGCACTGGTGGGTGGCCCGGCGACCCGTGTGGCCGCCGAGGTCGTGCACGTCGTGAGCCCGACCGTGACCGCGGTGCTCGGTGTCGTGGCCCGTCCTCCGTTCGTCCCCGCGGCGTGGACGGCGCAGTCCCTGCTGGGTGCCCTCGAGCGCCGCGGCCGGGCTGTCCGTCGCAACCTCGATCGCGAGGCGCGCGCAGGGGCCGGGCTCGCCGCCGACACCGTCGTACCGTCCGTGCTCGACCTGGTGCTGGACCGGATGGACCTGACCGGGCTGGTTCTGTCCCGGGTCGACCTCTCGGTGCTGGCGACCGCGGTGCTGGACCAGCTCGACCTGACGGAGGTAGTGCTGCGCCGGGTCGACCTGGGGGAGGTGGTGGGGGCCGCCCTGGACGAGCTGGACCTGACCGAGGTGGTGCTGACGCGGGTCAGCCTCGGACAGGTCGTCGCGGCAGCGCTGGATGCCATCGACCTGACCGAGGTGGTGCTGACGCGCGTCGACCTCGGACAGGTCGTCAACGCCGCCCTGGACTCGGTCGACCTCACCGAGATCGTCCGCAGCCGCGTCGACCTGCCGGGCTTGGCCGACGAGGTCATCGACGAGGTCGACCTGCCGGAGATCATCCGGGAGTCCTCGTCCGGCGTGGCCACTGATGTCGTGAACGGGGCCCGGATGGGCGCGATCGATGCCGACGACCGGATCTCGCGACTGGTCGACCGGCTGCTGCTGCGCCGCCGGGAGCGAGACATCACCGCGCCGGACGACGCCGACGCCAAGGACCCGCGATGAACGTGCCCGCGGCAGAGCCTGACCCCACCGTGGGGGACCCGGAGCGGCCGGAGCACGGCCCGGCTCGTGGCAACCTGGCACCGCAGATTGCCTCTCATGGCAACCCGGCACCGCAGGTTGCGGTGGACCCGGTGCCCCGGATGGCCCGGGCGTTCCAGGGCAAGCGAGCCGGCGTCGTCACGCGAACCGCGGCCGGCGCCATCGACTACGCGGTCGTCGCCGGTGCCGTGGTCGGCACGTTCCTGGCCATCGGCATCCTGCGATTCCTCCTGGACCCCCGCGCGCTGGCGTGGCCGACCTGGACGTTGCTGCAGATGCTCGTGATCGGCGGGGTCTACTTCGTGCTCTATCTGACGCTGGCGTGGTCGCTCACCGGGCGCAGCCTGGGGGCCCGGGTCATGGGGGTACGGGTCGTCAGCTTCAACGGCCGCCGGATGTTCTTCCTCGGAGCGCTGCTGCGGGCCTTGTTCTGCGTCGCGTTCCCGATCGGGCTGTTCTGGTGCGTCGTGAGCCGTAAGAACCGCTCGGTACAGGACGTGGTGCTGCGTACCTCGGTCATCCACGACTGGGCCAACCGCGCCAGCAGCAACCACTTCGGAGCCGATCACCCCCGCTCGACGCGCTGACCCATCGGGCCCTCCACCTCCCTCCACCGCATCCTCCGGCGCATCCGCCGGTGCCGGCCCCGCGCTGAGCTCGCGTGGGTTCCGGCCTGTCGCGCGCCGTTGCCGGAGCGATCCGGACGTGTCCTCGCCGGTGTCGTGCGGTCGCCCGCTCCACATCGCACCACCGCCTTGACCTGCGCGAATGGTCCCCGCACCGGCACATTCTGACACCAGGGTGAGGGAAGTGGAGGATGGTGGTTGACGGTGGAGGAAAGTGGGGTAGGTTGGCGCCCGAACCGGTGGAGAGCACTTCCCGGCGCAGCGTTCGGAAGGGTGGTGGCAGGTGTTCCTCGGGACCCACACGCCACGCCTGGACGAGAAGGGCCGGCTGATCCTGCCCGCGAAGTTTCGCGACGAGCTGGCCGCCGGCCTGGTGGTCACGAAGGGCCAGGAACGCTGCCTGGTCGTGTGGCCGCGCGCCGGCTTCGAGACGTACGCGGCCGGCCTGCGCTCGGGCAGCCAGACC
>JBDTDW010000280.1:0-10822 GCA_039922855.1 Candidatus Nanopelagicales bacterium
TCGAAGACCTTGATGTGGGTTTTTCCGGCCGGGGTCTCGAGCAGCATGATGTTTTCAGGCTTTAAATCTCGATGGATCACGCCCGCGCCGTGAGCCGCCTCGAGCACCTGGAGGAGCTCGTCGAGGATTCCCACCAAGCGCGCCGGCGCCATCGGTGCCTTTGCCTCAGTGAGCTCGTCGACGCGAACCTGCTCTACGTCTACGTCTCCGACGACGACGCGGCCGAGTCGATGGCCGCGGCCATGGCAGAGCTGGACGACCTGGTGGCCTGGACCGCGCCACGCCCGCACCTGGTCCGCGTGGACCCGGGCTATGTCGCGGGCGAGGAGACTGCTGTGGTGCGAGGGATCGACGGGTTCGCACCCAAGCCGACGCTCAAACCGCCCCGCCCCTACGAGGTGGGCGTCGCCGGTCGGCCCACGCTCGTGGCCAACGTCGAGTCGCTCGCCCGCCTGGCCCTGGCGAGCCACCCGGACGTCGGAGCGCAAGCCGGCGCCAGCGTTCTGGCCACCGTCGTCGACAACGACGGGGCCGGCCTGTACGAGGTGGCCGCCACATCGACAATCGGCAACCTGCTCGCCCAGCATCGTGCTCCAGGAGCACCAGAGCCACTCGCTGTCCTCGTCGGTGGTTACGCCGGCGGGATCTGGCCCGCGAGCATCCTGGCCACGACGTTGGACCGGCAAAGGCTGCGTGAGCAAGGCATCACCCTGGGCTGCGTCTCGTTCGTCGTCGTGGACGCAGGTGACTGCGTCGTGGCCGCTGCGTACGACGTGTGCTCATACCTGGCCGGTTCCAGCTCCGGACAGTGCGGCATCTGCGTACGCGGCACCGCGGTCGTGGCAGCGAACCTCACCGATCTCGCACACGGCACGGCGACACCGGAGCTGCTCGCGCAACTACGCAAGCGAGTCGCCATGATGCGGGGCCGCGGCAACTGCGCCATGCCGGACGCGGTCGAGGTGATGGTCCGGACCCTGCTGGACAACTTCCCCGACGAGGTCGCCGCACACCTCACCGATCCCTGCCCGGTGTGCCTGGGCCAGGTCCCGGACAAGCCGCGGACGACGACCCGGTTCCAGGTCCGCCTACCCCGCTCCCCGATCTGGCCGCGCCCATTGACCATGGCGGGGCCATCGAAAGTTTGATTCGGGATGGGTATCCGAGCAGCAAGACTACGGCTGCGGACAAGGGGACCGACCGACCTCGCAGCGCACGACTGCAGAGAATACTGGAGGAAGCTCACGGTGAAGGCCAAGATCGATGCCGGCCGCTGCGACGCGAAAGGCTACTGCGCCAAGTTCGCCCCCAAGGTGTTCGAGCTGGACGAGGACGGGTACGGCCGCTCCCTTTTCGACGGAGTGCTGCCCGACGGGCTCGAAGCCGACGCGCAGAGCGCGGCCGATGCGTGCCCCACTCAGGCCGTCATCCTGACCGAGTGACCGTTCGTCCTCGGCAATCTCTGACCGACAGCGCGACCCCCCAGCAGTGCCCAGGAGACCCGGTATGAGCCCGTTCGGACCCGGACCCGCATCGCAGCGGGACGTCGACCGCTACCTCGGCCATGTCGAGAGCGAGCGGGAGGCGGCCGCCCTCTACCGAGGGCTGGCGCAGCTCAGCGGGCGGACACGCCGTGGGGTGTTCACCGAGCTTGCCGAGATCGAGGACCGGCACGCCCAGTTCTGGGTCGAACGGCTCCGCGCCGAGGGTGTGACCGTCCCCGCTGCCGCCGAGCACAAGATCGGACCCCGCACCGCGACTCTGCTGCAGACCGCGCGGCGCCATTCGCTCGATCTGGTCCTGCCCGTCATCGAGCAGGACGAGCGCGACGGGATGTCGACATACCTGCACGACCCGGACGCGCCGGAGCACTTGGTGGCCGAGGAGGCCGAGCATGCGCGGGTCCTCGGCCGGCTGCTTTCCGAACCGCGCACTGCCGGAGCCGAGGAGGCCTGGCACCGAAACGACAAGTCCGGTGCGCTGCGCGCCTCGATCTTCGGCATCAACGACGGCCTGGTCAGCAACACCGCGCTTGTCATGGGCTTCGCCGGGGCGGCTACTGACAGCACGGTCGTCCTGTTCGCAGGCCTGTCCGGCCTGCTGGCCGGCGCCTTCTCGATGGGCGCCGGGGAGTACATCTCGATGGCGAACCAGCGCGAGGCGTACGAACGCGAGATCGCGCTCGAGCGCGACGAGATCGAGTTCCTGCCGGCGGACGAGCTCCGCGAGCTCGAGCTGATCTACCTGGCAAAGGGGCTCGGTGAGGACGAGGCACGAACCGTCGCGACCCGCGTGATGGCCGACAAGAACGTCGCACTGGACACGATGGTCCGGGAAGAGCTGGGGCTTGACCCCGACGACCTCGGGTCGCCGTGGCGGGCCGCGGCCTCGAGCTTCGCCTCCTTCGCCCTCGGGGCGATGGTCGTGGTGCTTCCGTACCTGTTCCTGTCCGGCACCGCGGCGCTGCTGCTGGGGATCAGCCTGGCGCTGCTCGCGATGATCGTGGTGGGTGCCGGCATGGCCAAGCTCAACGGCCGACCCCGTCTGCCGGCCATCGGACGCCAGATCATCGTGGGTGTCGCTGCGGCGGGCACGACCTACCTGCTCGGTTCGTTGATCGGAGCGACGTTGACGTAAGCCCATGGCACTCGCTGCCCCTCCGGTGGACGCAGCGAGCAGTTCTCGCCGAAACACTGTTCCAACATTGGTGGTGTGACCCTATGCTGACGGCGGGAGTGAGAATCGACCCGTGTCACCCGAGCACTGCCAACGGCGATGACCGCACAGAAGGGGTCAGGACATGCTGAGGTTTCTCCTCAAGCGGATCGTCAGCCTGGTCCTGGTGATGTTCTTGCTGGTCAGCGCGATGTTCATCGCGCTGCACCTGGCACCGACCAGTCCCGTCAACTCGTTGCCGGCGGCAGTGGCCGCGGACCCGGTTGCCCGGGCGGCGTACGAGGCGAAACTGGGCCTGAACCAACCGCTCATCGTGCAGTATCTGACGTACCTGAAGGACCTGCTGACCGGCAACATGGGCGTGTCCCTCTATGACGACACGTCGGTGAGCAGCCAGATCGCCAGCCATCTGCCGGTGTCGCTCGAGCTCGGGGGCCTGGCAGCGCTCTTCTCGATGCTTCCGGGGTTCCTGCTGGGCGCCTGGACCGCGCTTCACCGGGGTGACAAGATCGACTCTTCGGCCCGGATCTTCACTGTTCTGTCCCTGTCCCTGCCGGCGTACTGGCTCGCCGTCGTCAGCCTGGTCGTGGTCGGACAGGCCTTCCCACAATTGCTGCCCAGCGCCGGCGGGTACGTCCCGTTCCTCGATGATCCAGCGGCCAACCTTCAGGTGATGATCCTTCCCGCCCTGGTGCTCGGCCTGTCGACGTTCGCGCTGGTCGCCCGATCACTTCGGGCATCGCTGGTCGACGTGCTCGGCAGCGACTACGTCAGCTTCGCCCGTGGCATGGGCATGAGCCAATACCGGCTGATGGGCCGGGTGGCCGTGCGCAACGCGGTCATACCGACTCTCACCATCATGGGTGTCCTGCTCGGCGGCCTGATCTCCGGGACAGTGCTCATCGAAGGTGTCTTCCAGATCCCCGGACTCGGCCAGCTCATGGTCACGTCATTCCTGCGCGCGGACTACCCCCTTGCCCTGGGGTGTTCCATCGCCACGGCCTTCATCTTCTTGCTGCTCAACCTGGTGGTCGACACTCTCTACTACGTCGTCGACCCGCGAGTCCGGATGCAGCTGAGCACAGACCCAATGCGCCTGAGTCTGCGCCGGCGCCGACTGGCACCGGTATGAGTGCCGCAACCGAAACGGTCTCGGAGGTCTATCGGGACCGGACCGGAGGTTTCATCGGCCGCATCGTACCGACCCGGCTTCGAATCTTCCACGGCTTCGCCAGTTGGCTGGGCCTGATATGTCTGGGCCTCTTCCTGCTCATCGCCACCGTCGGTCGCCTGTTCGGCAACCCCGACCTGCTCGTGACCGCCGGTGCCGAACCACCCTCGACGTCGCACTGGTTCGGCACCGACACGCTCGGGCGCGACTTGTTCGCCCGCACCGCCACCGGTGCCTGGACATCCCTGCTGATCAGCGTGTCGTGCATCGTGGTCGCCGTCCTGATCGCGGTGCCCCTGGGCATGTGGGCCGGCTCCAAGCACAACAAGCGGGCCGACGACTTCATCATGCGCGGCCTGGAGACGGTGCAGGCCCTTCCGATGCTCATCTTCGTGCTGTTCGTCCTCATGCTCGTGGGCTCCGATCCGGTGCAGCTGGGGCCGTTCACGATCGGCATGGAAGCACGCATCTCGGTATGCCTGGCGCTGGGCTTCGTACCCTTCTTCGCCCGGATCGCGCGCGCTGCAACCTTGGTGGAGATGCAGGAGGACTACGTCGCAGCGCTTCGCGTCATCGGGGTCAAGCCACGGTACATCCTGCTGCGCGAGGTCCATGTCAACGTGATGCCCGCGGTGGGAGTGCAGTGCTTCCTCGCGATCGCGATCGCTATCTTCGCCGAAGGGGGCCTCAGCTTCCTCGGACTCGGTGTCGCTCCCCCGCAGGCCACGCTCGGTAACCTGATCGCGGACGCAGGATCGCAGATCCTCAATGGGCTGTGGTGGTATGCGCTGCTACCCGGCGCTGTCATGGTGTTGGGCATCCTCGGGTTCAACCTCGTCGGTGACGCATTCAACGATTCCCTCCTGGGATCTCGCTCGGCAGAGAGGGCATGACCACGTGACCAAACGCCACGCTCCCCCGGCATCCGAGCTGTCCCTCACAGGGGCATCCGAGGCTCTTGCCGGGGCCGGGGACGACGAAGCAATCAATCGTCTGAGCCGCCGACGCTTTCTCGGGTTGAGCGGGCTCAGCGTGCTGGGCGCGGCCGCGGGGAGCTCCCTGCTGACGGCGTGCAGCTCCCAGTCCGTCGGGTCTCGGATCGCGGCCCGCCAGAAGGACGGCATCTTGCAGATTGCGGTGGCAGCGGCGCCGAGCAACATCAACCCGCTGGACTCCGGGTCTGAGGTCACTCGGTGGATCTCCGAGCCGGTAGTCGAGACGCTGTACATGTACGACGAGTCGCTGCAGTCGGTCCCGCTCCTCGCCGCTGGCGAACCGGTGATCTCCGCCGACAAGCTGACCTGGACCATGAAGGTCCGCACCGGTATCACCTGGCAGAATGGTGACCCGCTCACCGCAGACGATGTCATCGCGACCTTGGCGCACGTCACCGACCTGTCCGCCGGCAGCGAGTGGATCACCTACTTCATCGGCTACGTACAGTCCTTCGAGGCGCTGGACCGGCAGACTTTCGCCATCCACCTGAGCAAGCCGTACGGCCTTCTGCGCTCTCACCTCACGAACCTGCCGATCGTGCACAAGGACTACGTCGCGAGCAAGAACACGATGATGGGCACCGGCCCGTACAAGCTCGACAGCTTCACTCCTGGGCAGAGCTTCACGATGACCCGCTACGCCGGCTACCACGGTGATAAGCCTGCCTTCAACGGGATCACCTACACCGTGCTGCAAGACGGCGCGACCCGTGAGGTGAGCCTGAAGCAGGGAAAGGTCGACCTGATCACCTCGGTCCCCTTCGGCGACCTGGACGCACTGAAGGGCTCCGACGATGTCGTCGTCCAGATCACCGAGGCGCCGCTGGACATCTTGACATACGTCCTCATCGAGAAGGAGCCCTTCAGCGACGACAACTTCCGCAAGGCGGTCGCCGTCTCGATGGACCGCGCCGGCGTCGTCCAGAAGGTCTTCTCCGGCCAGGCGACGTCTGGGCAGGGACCTATCGGTCCTGCCGAGCTGGGCTACGACGCAACGCTGCAGACGTACGCCGCCACCCCGAACTACGAGCTAGCAAGATCCTTGCTGGCCAAGGCGACCACGACACAGCGGTCCTTCACCCTGACGATTGGCACCGAGGGCACGATCAAGAACGTGGCACAGGTGCTCGCCGCGGGCTGGGCGCAGGTGGGAATTCAGGTCCGGATCGAACAGCTCACCGGCGGGCCGTGGTCCAACAAATGGCTCTCGCGGGGATACGACATGCTCATGAACACCTTCCAGAGCGGTTTCACCTCCGGCCCGGCCAACTACCTCACGCTGGCACCCGCGGACTCCACGAACGTGCTGTCCTGCGGATATCACAATCCCGTCGCCGACGCATTGCTGGCTGTGGTCTGGCAGACGACCGACGACAAGGCCCGCGCCGCGGCACTCGCCAAGCTGGACCGGATTCTGGCCGAGGATGCCGTCATCTTCCCCCCCGCGTATCCCCGGCTGGCGGTCGCGCGACTGGCCTCGCTCAGCCCGGTCGACGAAAACCTGCTGCGGGCCAGCCGTATCTCGCCCCAGAAACTGCACTTCACGGGATGATGAGGCCGCAGCCGTGACAGACCCGATCCTTGCAGTAGAGGACCTCACGGTCCGATACGGCGGCGCCAACGGCGCGACAACGGCCGTGAACCGGGTGTCGTTCCAGGTGGCCCGAGGCGAGGTGTTCGGCCTGGTCGGAGAGTCCGGCAGTGGCAAGAGCAGCGTCTGCACTGCGCTGATGCGGCTGCTACCCCGATCCGCCCATCTCGGCGGCGTCATCCGGTTCGAGGGGAAGGATCTCGTCCAGGTCAACGAGAAGACGATGCGAGCGGTCCGTGGACGCCGGATCGCCCTCGTGCCTCAGCAACCTATGACCTCGCTGTCACCGACGTCATCGATCGGCCGCCAGATGGGGTGGTACCTCGGGGACCTGATGCAGGACGAGCAAGCCCGCGACACCCTGACCTCGATCGGACTTGGCCCGGTCCTGGACCGGTCCGCCTACCTTCCCCAGGGCTTCTCCGGTGGGCAGCTACAGCGCCTGCTCATCGCGATCGCGACTTTGGCGCACCAGCCCTGCCTGCTGCTCGCCGACGAGCCCACGACCACGCTCGACGCGACGGTCCAGGCCCAGGTGCTCCGGCTGCTGCTGGACATGCGGACCAAGCTCAACCTGTCCATCCTGTACGTCTCGCACGATCTCGCAGTCATCGCGCAGGTGTGCGATCGGGTGGGCGTCATGTACGGAGGCCGCCTCGTTGAGATAGCGAGCGTGGAAGACCTGTTCGACGCCCCAAAGCACCCCTACACCCAGGCCCTGATTGCAGCCATGCCGTCGTCCAGCCCGCGCCACGAGCGCCTGCATGCGATCCCCGGCGTCGCAGCCGGGGCCAACAGGCTGCCTGGCTGCCCGTTCGCGCCGCGATGTCCGCGCGCCGACACGTTGTGCCGTACGACCATGCCCGAGCCTGAGATGATCGGTGCTACGACGGTGTGTTGCCACCACGTAGAGGTCAGGGCGTGATGAGCCTCCTAGAGGTGTCCGGCCTGACGAAGCAGTACGTGCTCGGCCAGGCGCGGCCCACGGTTCGCGGGGAGAAGCCTCGCCCGCTCATGGTCCATGCGGTCGAAGGGGTGTCCTTCGACCTTGCCAAGGGCGAGGTCCTCACCATCGTCGGTGAGTCCGGGTGCGGCAAGTCCACCATCGCCAAGATGCTCGTCGGGCTGGTCACTCCCACGGCGGGCACCATCCGAGTCGACGGACGCGAGCTCGGCGAGGAGCGGACCCAGGCCGACCGGCGCCTGATCCAGCTGGTGTCGCAGAACCCTTGGTCGGCGCTGAACCGCCGGCGAAATCTCCGGCACGCTCTGGAACAACCGTTGCTGGCCCATCACCTCGGTGGCTCCAAGGCCGAGCGGACCCGACTCGTGGAGAGCATGGTCGAGCGGGTCGGACTCACCAACGGCCACCTCGCCCAACGCCCAGCAGGCGTCAGCGGAGGTGAGCTCGCCCGTGCCGTCCTGGCCCGCGCACTGTTGCTCTCCCCCAAGGTCCTCGTGCTCGACGAGCCGACCGCGAGCCTGGATGTCAGCGTCAAGGCCACCGTCGTCAACCTGCTGCTGGACCTGCGCGAAGAGCTCGGCCTGAGCATGCTGCTGATCACGCACGAGATCGACATCGCGCGCAAGCTGGCCGACCGGACCGCGGTGATGTATCTCGGACGGATGGTGGAGACCGGGCTCAGTGAGGCAGTGCTGGAGCAGCCGCACCATCCCTACTCGAGGATGCTGCTGGCGAGCATGCCGGTAGCAGACCCGCACGCCCGGGAACTGCCCGATGTCAAGGGCGAGGTCGCCTCCGCAATAGCGCCCCCACCGGGGTGCGCGTACCACCCGCGGTGCCCGTACGTCCAGGACGCCTGTGCCCGCAGCATCCCGCTGCTGCGAATCCACCAGGACCGGATGCTCGCCTGTCACAGAGCCGACGAGGTGAGCAACCCGGAGTTCATCGCGGCGCACTCCGCACGCCCCACAGGAGTGGTACCACCTCATGCGTCGGCCCGCGACGTCACCGACGCGACACTCGTCGACGAGATGCCACCTTCGACTCTCGCCTCCGTGGCAGAGGCGCAGCCTGCCGAGCACTGAGGTCCCCCATATCCTCGTCGCACTTGTCGAGGCGCCCATCCCCGTGAACCAGAAGGGCAGGAAGTATGCACACTCCCGACCAGTGGTCCTCCATCGAGCAGCTCACAGCACTGGCGAAAGCTCGAGCCTCGACCGACGGCCGTGACACGACGATGTGGTGGGTCGGTGACCTGTACAGCTGGGGGCCTGGCGAGACCAACAAACATCTGTTCGGGTTCGAGGGCCTCAATGTCGCCCGCGCGGTATCGGTCGACCGCGGATACGAGCTGCTGGCTCGCGAGACCGCCTTCTACCTCGACCCACGCAGCCGGGAGATCCTGTCCTCCTGGGACAACCCCCTGACCGAGCAGTCCGTCGACGTCGTGCACGTCTGGAACGACCCGGTCAACCAGCGCTGGATGCTCGAGGGTCCCCGGGGTCCGTTCCGTATCCCGATGACACAGCTGGGTCAGCGGGTCTGCTTCAACATGGATATCCCGCTCGCCTATCCCTCCCCGCTCCCGGTGGCTGACTACCCGGAGAACTCCGCTGACGACACGTACCGCGCCCTCGAGCTGTTTCAGTTCTACGCGCCGATCGACGAGCTCCTCGACGAGTCCACCACCAGCGCCTCGTGCGAGCTTTCGTGGATGCGGATGTCGCCGTGGCTGCCGTGGATGCGGATGGGCGATCGCCCCGGGGGGCTGGTGTTCCACTGCCGCGGCTACAAGCTCGATTCGTACGAGCAGGTGCCCGGCCGCACCCGTGACTACATCGCTGCACACCACCCCGAGTACGCGAGCGCACCGCAGCACTGGTCCGAGCCGAATGAGACGAGCTGGACCTACTTTCGCAAGCTCATCACCTCCAAGGAGACAGCGTGATCTATCTTGTTTACCGCATGAAGCTGAGCCCTCATGCCCGCCAGGACATGAAGGCCTTCTGGGCCTGGTTGGAGAACCGCGAGCGGTTCTTCTACGACGAGCTCGACATGGTCCAGGAGCTGCATTGGTACTACAGCGTCATCGGGGATGTCTACGTCATCGAGAACTGGGCCGGGTTCGCGGACGAGGCGGCATGGGGGCAGTACCGCGCCAAGCTTGCGACGCTGAAGAAGGCTGACGACTGGGAGACCGAAAGGGTCTCGCAGGACCAGTGGTGGGACTTCCTGGACACCCGCATCGTGACTGATCCCCCGGTCGCGGTCGGTTTCTCCAAGAGCTCCACGTAGCGGCCCGCTGCTCAGCGACGACGAAGCCCCCGGCCGTGTGGTCGGGGGCTTCGTCGTTTCCGGTCCGGTTTGTCGGCACCGGGTTCGCTCACATCCCGTCGCCGTCCCAGCGTCCGATGGAGCGGCTGCGGACCGGCAGCGAGGACAGGATCGGTGCCGGGATCCGGTCCCCCTTCTTCCACGCCCGCCCGACGCCCCAGTCATGGCTGTGCTCGTCGGTCCGTTCGTCAGGATGCTCGAGGCTGCTGGGCTCGGGCCAGCCGTAGTCAGCGTAGGGGTGCGTGTGCGGCTCGCCGTGATCATGATCGTGCCCGTGGCCGGCCTGCAGCCTGGCAGCGTCCATCGCCTTCGCCAAGGCGATCAGGCTCCGGTCCGGGCCGGTGCCGTGCTGAACGTAGTCGACGTCGGGCTGGTTCAGGGAACGCTGATAGGCGACCGACTTCTCCAGGTTCTCGATGTCCTTGTCACTGCGCCAGGTGCGCCCACCGGCGATGTCGTTGCTGGACATCGACCACGTCAGGCGCCCGCCGTCCGGGGCGTAGTTGACCCCCTCGCCGCCCCATCGGACGAACTCGTTCTGGGTGTACCAGTTCATCAGCTCACCGTCCGAGCGGAACAGCCAGGTGGTTCCACCTTCCAGCGCGGTGAAGTGGCCGTGCTTGATGCGGGCAGGTCGGAAGAAATATGCGCCGGGGTCCAGGTCGCCGAAGTTGTACGACATCTTCCCCTGCGTCGTGTACGCCTCCTCGTAGCACGGGTGGTGCGCCAGTCGGTGGTCGGTCCAACCCTCCTGGGCGTAGACCAACCGCGTGTAGAAGCCCGAGACCGGGTCGACGTGCAGGTACTTGATGAACAAGCCCGGCATCGGTCCTGGGTTGGGGACCGCATCGAAGGTCATGGCCTCGGTGTCGATGACGATGACGTCCTCGCGGGCATCCGCCCACCGCGGCGCCGCCACCGAGTCCACCGCATCGAATCCGGCATCGCCGTATTCCCGGTAGTGCAGGATCTGGCTGCCTTCGCTGAACGTCATCGCCTCGACAGGCACGCCTTTCGGGGCATAGACGTACGCACCCTTGCCGATCTTCTGGTGGCCGTAGGTCATCTCACCCTCGAGCACGTGGTACTCG
>JBDTDW010000281.1:0-3267 GCA_039922855.1 Candidatus Nanopelagicales bacterium
GAGCAGGACCCCCATCCCGTCCGTGTCATGGCTCACGCACACGTCCCGGGTTGCCTTGCCGGCAGCCCGGCGGTCGGCTTCCCCGCGCGGGTCGATGGCGCAGATCGCGGCCCGCACCGTGGTGCGAAACTGGCTGGGGGTCTGCCGGTGAGCCGCTGTGGCGACCCGGCCTTGGATCGCGGAGAGCTTGTCCTCTCGGTACAGCAGTGGCGCCAGCGGTGCATCCTTGGGGCCGGCCAGGTCGGGGTGCGGAACCGTGTCATCGACGACGTTACGGGTCTCGAACACCAGCACCCGCACGTGCCCATCGCTGATCAACCCCGCCATCAGGTCATGCCGGGACCGGATGAACGGGCCAAACAACAACCGGGCGGTCTCGATGTCGCGGTGCGCCACCCCAGGTCCCACCCGAGTCGCGACCTGCAGCTCCTCCACCAGGTGCGCCTCGGCCCGGAAGCCGGCCGCATCCTCGGGTGGGCACAAGTGCCCGATCACCGTGTGTCGACGGGCAGTCAGGAACGCGATCAACCGGTCGATGCACCGCAGCGCGGTGATCGAGTCTCCCGGCTCCCCGAACTGGTCTGGCACCCCCAGACTGCCCGGCTCGGCCTCCGCGATGGCGAGCAGCTCCTGGGTGCTCACCCCCGCAGCACCGTCTGCGGCCAGGGCCAACCACCCCGACTCCTGAGCCTCGAACGCGGAGCTAGTGCCCTCGTCGCTCTCATCGATGTCGTCGTGCGGCGCGAGGAAGTGACCGTCCTTGTCGAACTCGTCCTGACCGGCAAACAACAGTGCCCGTTCCCGCTGCGAGAGCTCTGCCCACTCCGCGGCGAACGCCGCCGCATCTGCGGCCGCGAACTCCGCGGCGGCTGCCAGCTCCGGCGCCGTGATCACAGCCGGATCACCGGTCACGGTGACCGGTCGGCGGCGGGGGTGCGGACCATGAGCCATACCTTGAACCTAGACAGGGGGTCCGACAGTGCCACCCGCCAAACCGGCCCAAAACGCCTGTCCTCACAGCGAATTCATGTGACCTGCGTCACCGCCGCGACCTCGACTGCGTACCGCGCCTCTCTTCGTCGCTTCCGCTTCTTGCACGACGCACTTCGAGCCTGCGCCGGGACGGGATCCGATCAGCGTGCAGCCCGGCGAACACCTTTGACCGTGACCGAGGGTCAGCGTTGGTACAGCCCGTCGTACGCCGCGGTCACCGAGTCGTGCTGGCGGCGACCTTGCCCCACCGCCCACTGCCGGGTCGCCCGGTCGACCGCGAGCGTCGTCCAGCCGGGCCCGTCCTCGCCGGACAGGTGGATCAGAAGGGTGTTCGCGTCGTGCTCGACCCGGAGGCGGTGCTTGGGGTTGGCCTGCTCGTGCAGGCCACGCACCGGCTTCTCAGGATCTTCCGGTGGGTCGGCGACGAACGAGGTCCAGGCGCGCCCGGCAGTACGGGGGCGGGGCAGCTTGCTCATCCCGGGACCGTAGCGCCGTCGCTCCGACCCTGGGCGCCCGCTCAGCGCTTTCGGAGGTACATGGTCACGGCGCGCGCCAGCGTCGGGCGCAGTATCAGGTCCCATTCCCCGACGTACTCCTGGGCCTGCCCCCCGGTGCCGAGCTTGAACCCGATCAGCCCGAACAACGGGTCGGCCTGGTTAAGCGTGTCGCTGATGCCGCGCAGGTCGTATACCGCGCAGCCGCTCGCGTGGGCGTCCTGGATCATCGCCCACTGCACGGCGTTGGACGGGCGCAGGTCCCGGCCCTCGGTCGTGGAGGCACCGTACGAGTACCACGCATGGTCGCCCACTGTCACAAGCGTCGTCGCGGCGTGGACCCGCCCCTCATGCCGGGCCAGGAACAGCTTGAGGCGCAACGGGTCCTCGGCGGTCATGGCGTGCCACATCCGCTGGAAGTACGCCAGCCCGCGTGGGGTGAAGCCGTCGCGGTGGGCGGTCTGGACGTAGACCTCGTGGAAGGCGGGCAGGTCGTCGTACGTCCCCAGCGACACCTTGACGCCGGCCTTGTCAGCTTTGCGCACGTTGCGGCGCCAGAGCTGGTTGAAGCCCGCGAACACGTCATCGAGGGTGCGCCCGGCCAGCGGAAGCTGGAAGACGTAGCGCGGCTGCACGTCCCCGAACCCGGCGCCGGTGTCGGCCTGCTGGGTCCAGCCGGCCCGCGTCAGCTGCCCGGCCAGGGCCAGCGCCCGGTCGTCGGTCCAGTCCGCGGGCACGTCCCGCAGCCGGGTCACCGCCTCGTCCGCGACGGCGGCCTTGAGTGAGTCGCTGTGCCAGCGGCGTACCGGAACGGCCGGGCCCATCTTCACGGCGAACGCGCCGCGGGCCCGGAGGTGCTCCACCATCGGCGTGAGCCGGTCCGGCAGGCTGTGCGTGCTGCCGGCGCTGGTGTCGTCCCCGAGCCAGTCCAGGTCAGGGCCCTCGGGCAGGTAGGCCAGGTAGCGTGGGAGGCCGGGGACCTTGCGCAGCAGCACCAGCCCGGCGCCCACCAACCGGTCCCCGTCGTACCAGCCCAGCGACTCGTGCTCCCACTCCGCCTTCACCGCCGCCCAGCTCGGCAGCTGCAGGAACGACACGCTGGGCCGGGTGGCGGCGTACGCCAGGTGCTGCGACGCCGAGATGGGCCGCACCACCAGATCACTCACAGGGCGACGTCCACAACCACCGGCGCATGGTCCGAGGGGGGCACGGGCTTGGGACCACCGGCTGGTGCCTTGCCGGGCTTTCGGGCCTCCCGGTCGACGTACGCGTCGGTGACGGCCGCGGTGAAGTCCGGCGACCCGTACACCAGGTCGATGCGCATCCCGTTGTTCTTGGGGAAGGCGAGCTGGCGATAGTCCCAGTAGGAGTAGTTGGTGTCGTACTTCAGTGCCCGGGGCACGACCTCCACCAGGCCCGCCGACTCCAGGGCCGTGAGCCGGGCTCGCTCCTGCGGCGTCACATGGGTCGCGCCCTCGAACTGTGAGCGGTCCCAGACGTCCGCATCGGTCGGTGCGATGTTGAAGTCGCCGACCAGGACGAGTGGCCGGTTGGTCGTCAGCTCCGTCGCCACGGTCTCGCGCAGGGTGTCGAGCCAGGCCAGCTTGTAGTCGTAGTGCGGGTCCTGAGGCGTGCGCCCGTTGGGGACGTACAGCGACCAGACACGGATCCCTCCGCACGTCGCGGCGATCGCGCGCGGCTCCACCGAACCCTCGAACGCGGGCTGGGCGGGCAGGTCCCGTACGACATCGGCGAGCCCGACGCGGGACAGGATCGCCAC
>JBDTDW010000282.1:0-5954 GCA_039922855.1 Candidatus Nanopelagicales bacterium
CCAGGCCGACCCGTCACGTACTTCACGTTCCGACCGGGGAACGGTGATGTCATCGAGGACGAGCTGGTCCGCGGTGTGCACCCCATGGTGGGCCGACGCCTGAACCTGTGGCGGTTGCGCGACTTCGACATCACCCGGCTCGAGTCACCGGAGGACGTTCTGCTGTATCACTGCGTCGCGCGGAACAATGCGGCCGACCAACGACTCGTCGCACTGGCGCAGATCAGGCAGTTCGCAGTGGTACGGGACGACCACGGCCGGGTCGTGTCACTTCCGTACGCCGAGCGGGCCGTGGCCAACTGCCTCGAGGGGATCAGGCACGCCAGGACCACGCGTGGAGCCGCCGGCGCCCGCCTGGACATGAACCATGTCTGGCTGCACATCTGGCCGGTCGTGGATGCGCAGGTCGATGAGCTCGCTGCGCTACAACGAATCATCGCACCGTTGACCGTCGGGGCCGGTATCGAGGAGGTGCTGGCGCAGGCATCGATCGCTACCCCCGACGGAGTGTTCCCGATCTGCGCGCGGTTCTCCTACCAGCTCGGTGCCGGCGTCGTTTCCTCGGTCGAGGCCCCTCCCACCGAGCTGCTCAAGCCACTCGACGACTACGCCCAGAAGCAGCTCCGGGCACGTCGGCGCGGGAATGTCTATCCGTACGATCTCGCCGAGATGTTGGCCGGCAAGGATGGCAGCTTCGTCGAGTACGACCTGCTGGCAGGCGACCGACTCGAGCTCGCCGATCGGGCGTATGGGGGCAATCGGGCCGGACTCATCGTGGGCCTCGTCACGACCCGTACCGAGCGGACCCCTGAGGGGATGAGCCGCGTTGCCCTGCTCGGCGACCCGACGATGGCACTCGGCGCGGTCTCGGAAGCCGAGTGCGCGCGTGTCATCGCCGCGCTCGATCTCGCTGAAGAGCTGTCCGTGCCCGTCGAGTGGTATGCCCTGTCGGCGGGCGCCCGCATCTCGATGGACTCGGGCACCGAGAACATGGACTGGGTGGCCAAGGCACTCAAGCGCATCGTGGAGTTCACCCAGGCAGGCGGTGAGATCAACGTCATCGTCGCCGGGATAAACGTGGGAGCCCAGCCGTATTGGAACGCCGAGGCCACGATGCTGATGCACACCAAGGGCATCCTGGTGATGACGCCGGACAGCGCGATGGTGCTCACTGGAAAGCAGTCGCTCGACTTCTCCGGCGGAGTCTCGGCCGAGGACAACTTCGGCATCGGCGGTTACGACCGCGTGATGGGGCCAAACGGGCAGGCCCAGTACTGGGCGCCAACGCTGGCCGCTGCTCAGGAGCTCCTGATGGCGCACTATGACCACACGTACGTCGTCCCGGGCGAGAGTCGACCCAGGCGTACGACAACGACGGACCCGGTCGATCGGGACATCAGCCCCTTCCCCCATGCGGTGCCCGACAGCGATTTCACGACCGTGGGCGAGATCTTCTCGCTGAGCACGAACCCAGATCGAAAGAAGGCGTTCGACATCCGCACGTTGATGCGCTCGGTCATCGACCAGGACCATCCGCCGCTGGAGCGGTGGGCCGGGATGGCCGACGCTGAGACGGCGGTCGTCCTCGATGCGCACCTGGGCGGATGGCCGGTGTGCTTGTTGGGAATCGAGTCACGCTCCGTGCCCCGCCGTGGCTTCCCACCCTCGGACGGACCGGACACGTACACCGCCGGAACGCTCTTCCCCCGCTCGTCCAAGAAGGTCGCGCGGGCGGTGAACGCCGCCAGCGGCAACCGGCCGCTGGTCGTGCTGGCGAACCTGTCCGGCTTCGACGGCTCACCGGACTCGATGCGCAACCTCCAGCTGGAGTACGGCGCCGAGATCGGCCGCGCGGTCGTCAACTTCGTAGGCCCGATCGTCTTCTGCGTCGTCTCGCGTTACCACGGCGGGGCGTTCGTCGTATTCTCCAAGGCACTGAACCCCAACATGACGGTCCTCGCAGTGGCCGGCTCGTTCGCGTCGGTCATCGGTGGGGCCCCGGCCGCTGCCGTCGTCTTCTCCCGCGACGTCGATGCCCGGACGACGGCGGATCGCCGCGTCAGCGACCTCGAGGCGCGGGTGGGGTCGGCGACCGGTGCTGAACGTGCCGCCCTCGCCACCGAGCTGGCCCAGACCCGTACCAGCGTGCGAGCCG
Source organism: Candidatus Nanopelagicales bacterium (assembly GCA_039922855.1). GTDB lineage: Bacteria > Actinomycetota > Actinomycetes > S36-B12 > CAIYMF01 > JAFIHG01. Next base: position 2,156 of record JBDTDW010000282.1, read on the forward strand.
AGAAGCTCGGCGAGGTAGCGTCGGAGTTCGACGGCGTCCACAGCATCCAGCGCGCCGTGGCTGTGGGATCGGTCGACGCCGTCATCGGAGCCCACGAGCTACGACCCGAGCTGGTGGCCGCAGTCGCTCGCGGCCTGGGCTCAACGATCTGACCGGACCGGCACTCGACCCGCCCGCCTCCCACGGCAGGTCGAGCGGGGAACGCCGCCACCGCCCGGGTCGTCCCAACAGGGGGCGAGCTTGAGCGTGGAGGTGTAGGTGCCGGGATCGACGGATGTGTCCGACGATCCGGACGTACGTCCCCTCCTGGTCGCGGACACCCCGGCCGTCGCGGCACGCGATGCGAACATCTCGGGCCGCCAACCCCTCGGTGCTCCCTGGGTGGCGCCGGGGCTGCTCTGGACGGCGGGCGCCGCCTGCTGGAGCGCCAGCCCGGTCGTCGGCGTCATCTTGGTCCTGCTCGGGGTCGTACTCGTGTGGCGACGCCGTGTGCCTACTCACATCGCCGTCCTCGCGGTGTCGGCCGCGTACCTCGCACTGTGGTGCCTGCTCGGACTGGTCGCGGCGATCAGCCACCTGCCGCTCTTCACCACCTCGACTGGTTGGTGGTTCGGGTGGGTGGTGGTCACCGCAGCAACGGTCGTGATCGGCGGTCGGCCGCTGACCTGGGTCGCGGCGCGGCGCCCGGCCCACGGTGCGGACCCGTACGGCAGCCCGGAACGTGACGTCGATCGGGTAAGAGGGCCGGCCCGCTGGGCCTTCGCGCCCGCGGTGGCGTTCGCGCTGCTCGGCTCCTTGCAGTCGATGTCGACCGAGATCGCCGGTCGCTGGCTGACCCTTGCCACCGACCCGATGCAGCTGTTGCTGCTGATGCAGCAGATGGCCCGGGAAGGGGCACTGGAGTACGGCCGAAACCTGGGCACGTCAGGCGACCTGACAGCTGAGGTGTACCCCAAGGGTGTGCACTGGTTGATCACCGCGTCCCTGGGCCCGGCGACTGACTCCTCCGCCGCCTCGCCGGAGGCGTTGGCCCTCTACGTACGCACCTTCGCCGGGTTCGTCTGGCTGTCGGTAGCCCTGTTGCTGTGCCTGGCTGCCGGCCTGTTCTTGGACGCCGCCCGGCGCTGGGACCTGGGCCCTGGGACAGCGCTCGCCGCGACCGGATGGCTGACGGCGCTGCTGGTGTGCGTGGCGCAGTTCGGCGGCGTCGTGGTGGTGCAGGGCGCCGCCGCTTCTGCGCTGGCCGTCGGCTGCGTGTGGGCACTGTGGTGGCTCGCACTCGTCCGAGCCCGCGTCCGGGTCGCCACCATTGTCGTGGGCTCTGCCCTGTTCGTCACAGCGAACACGTGGCAGCCGATGTCCCCGGTCGTGGCCGTAGCCGGTGTCGTCCTGCTCTGGCCGAACCGCCACGAGATCCGGCGCTGGCTGCGCACCAGCCTGGTCCGCGGGTGGCCGGCCGTAGCCACAGTCACCATCGTCGGCACGCTCGCGGTCGCGGTGACGGCAAGTCCGGTGACAGCGTTGCTGCTGGCCGGGGGTGCGTCCGTGGCCGGCATGCCAGGCGGCATCCAGAGACCGTTCCTCCCGGCGGTCGGCGCGGAGCTGGCGCTGGCTCTAGCGGTGCTCCTGCGTCCTCGCGATCGCGGTCACCGCCCGCTGTTCGCGACCATCGTCGGGGTGGCGGCCGCGACGATGATCGTCTGGCTGATCATGGCGACCGTCGCCGGCGGACAACTCTTCGCCTACTACCCCTCAAAGGTGCTGTGGTTCCTCACTCTCTTTGGCTGGCCGTTCGTGGCAGGCGCACTGGGCCTTGCCACCACCCGAGCCACTTCCTTGTTGGCCGGTCGCCACGAACTTGTGCACTGGATCACGTTGAGGGGACCCAGCACAGTCGCGTGCTCAGGTGTTGCCCTGCTGAGCATCGTGCTCTGGTGGGTGTGGCAGTCCCCGTCACAGCTCGTCGCTGCAGCCACCGGAAATCTGAACGCCTCCCTACCCATGGCTCTGAGCACCCTTCCGGCCCTCACTGACGGGTACTACATGCCGTTCCTGCTGGGGCCGGTCACCGACAGCACAAGAACCCAGGAGTACGAAGCCGCCAAGATCCTGGCTTTCCGGTTCGGCACGCCCTATCTGCCCTGGGGCACGCAGGTGCCCGTGTGTGACATCCTGCGGTCCCGCTCCCCTGTGGTGCTCGTCACCAGCCAGCCCAGAGCTATCGTGGCCAGCACCCTGCGCGACGCTCATTGCACGCTCCCCGGTTGGCAGACGCTGCAGGTCCCGGTCCGGACACCAACAGTTGTCGATTTAGGTCCCTCACCGCACCCGCGTTATCGTGGGTGAGCTCGACACGCTGACACTGGATCAACGCATGATCGTTGTCCGACAAGGAGTTTCTGTGGCTGACCGGTCCGGCCCCGCGTTGACGCGACGGACAGTGATGGCCCTGGTGGGAAGCACGGTCGCCGGGATCGCCGTGGCCGGTTGCGCGGCGAACGATAGCCGAGCCGCCGTCACGACCCGCCCTCGACCGCCGGCCCCGACACCTTCTACGAGCGGATCGCCTTCAGCATCGGCGACCAGCGCGCCGACCGAACCGGGCGTTCCGGTCGTGCCGCAGACACTGAGCGCCCCGATCAGCGTCCGCACCAAGCCGGTGTTCAAGGTGCACGACATCCTCCCGAACGCCCCGCGCAACACCGTCGCCCTGACCATCGACGACGGCCCGAGCCCGCTGTGGACCCCGCGCGTGCTGAAGGTCCTGGAGCGCTTCGACGTGAAGGCCACGTTCTGCATGATCGGCGCGCAGGCGCACGGCCGGCCCTGGCTGGCCCGAGCCATCAGCGGGGAGGGCCATGCGCTCGCGAACCACAGCTATCGACATCCGCTGGACCTGGACGTGCTGCCGCCGGCCACGATCGAACATGAGGTGGCGCGGGCTTCGGAAGCGATCCACGACGCCACCGGCGTTGCGCCCAAGCTGTTCCGCTCTCCTGGTGGGAACTGGACGCCACAGGTGCTGACGACCGCCGCACGAAACGGGCTGATCCCGATCGATTGGGACGTCGACCCGATGGACTGGTCCAGGCCAGGGGTTCCCCACATCACGCAGGCGCTGTTGAAGGCCCAGCCCGGTGACATCCTGCTCTGTCACGACGGAGGTGGGGACCGGAGCCAGACGGTGGCCGCCCTCGAGGTGGTGCTGCCCGCGCTCAAGGCTCGCGGGCTCGAGTTCATCAGCATCTGATCCACCGTTATCTGGGCCACCGACCACCGACGCACGACATCTGGGAGGGTGCCCCCGGCGTGTCCATCCCCGGATCCTGGCCTCGGTCAGGGCACCATGGTCTCGGAGCAAGAGCCATGCGGTGCTGAGCACCACGCCCGTTCTGGAGCCGCATGGAGGACGGGCCCCTCGATGTATGAGACCGAGGGGCCCGTCTGCACCATTTCCCCGGCCGCGCACGTCGCCGAGGCGCCGCGCGCAACCACGTCCGTGGTGCCACCAGCTGGCGGCGAATCCGCTGGTCCGCCGATCTCTCGGCCTTCCCGCGTCTCGGACCTTGCGACCCGTCGACCCGCCTGCCGTGCTGGTGGGATATTTGTATTCGCTTCGGGCGTTGCAGCGCAAGCGTTTCGGGAAAGTTTTTCCTGAGATCCACTCTGTGCACAGCTTATGCACCAGAACCAGCTCATGACCCCCAGGTTGTCCCCAGAAGTGTCCACAGCCCAGGGGAGTGAGTCGGACATCTACGTGCCCTCAGCCCGCGGATGACGGCCTGCGGCTACCCCCTGT
>JBDTDW010000283.1:0-6014 GCA_039922855.1 Candidatus Nanopelagicales bacterium
GCGAACCCGGTCTGGGTGACCCCTCGGGTCGAGGGGCGGTGTGGTCTGGGGACGGGCATCGACCCATCAGACGTCGCGGCCGCGCTCGTGGAGCATCCGCAGGTGCGCTCGCTGCACCTCGCCAGTCCCTCCTACACCGGGGTCTGTTCAGACTTGGTGGGGTTGCGAGCGGTCACCGAGCGGCACGGGGTCGCGCTGGTCGTCGACGAATCGTGGGGACCTGCACTGCACTGGCACCCGCACCTCGGTGCCAGCGGCCTCAGTGCAGGCGCCGACGCCGTGATCACGTCCGCACAGCAGCTCATCGCCGCCACGCCTCCTTTGTCATTGCTCGTCCTGCGCGGGGACGCGTTCGACGCCGCACGCGTCACCCAGGCCGTCCGCATGGCCGAGCCTGGTGTTCCCGTCGTCTCTCGCAGCGCCCCGAACCTCGAGACGCGGCAACGACTGGTCAACCAGCTGGCCTCGCGCGTGATCCGTACCGTCGAGGTGGCTCGGCTGGCGCGCTCGATGCTCGCCCGGGTGCCGGGGGTCCACGTCCTGTCGGCGGCGGACCTGGCGCTGCCCGTCGACCGGCTCGATCCGTGCACCATCGTCCTGGAGGTGAACGGGCGCGGCCTGGACGGCAGCAGTGCCGAACGGCTCATGCTGGAGAACCACGGCATCCGGGTCGACGGCGCTGATGCCCGTCACCTCTATCTGGTGATCGGCCCGGAGGACGATGTGGCCTCGGTACGACGGCTGGTCATCGCCGTGGCCTCGCTCGGATCCTGGACGGGTCCGGCGCGACGAAAGGCCCCGGACCCGCTGGCGATCCTGCCTACGCCCGGGGAGCAGGCGATCACGCCCAGGGACGCCTGGTACGCACCGGCGGAGTCGGTGCGGATCGAACGTTGCGTCGGGCGGATCTGCGCCGAGCTGGTGACTCCGTACCCGCCCGGGATCGCGTTGGCCGGCCCCGGCGAGGTCCTCACGACCGCGACGGTCGCCTGGCTGCTCGAGGCGGTGGCGTGCCGCATGCACATCCGCGGGCCGTCGGACCCGTCACTGACCACCCTGCGCGTCGTGGTGCGCGACCGCTGAGCCTCAGTTGATCATGGGGTTCAGTGCTCCTGTCGAGCTCGGAGTCAACCGGCTAACGACACCAAACCCCATGATCAACGGCTGGCCCGTGAGCGGGTAGCGTCGCGGTCATGCAGGCCGTCGTGATCAGTGCACCGGGTGGTCCAGAGGTGCTGGCGTGGCGCGAGGTCGCGGACGCCACCGCCGGGCCGGGCGAGGTACTGGTTCGCGTCGCCGCCTCGGCGGTCAATCGGGCAGACCTCTTGCAACGACAGGGGTTCTACCACCCACCACCCGGATCGTCCCTGTACCCGGGCCTGGAGTGCAGCGGTGTCGTGGTGGCACTGGGCGTCGGGGTCAGCGAGTGGTCGGTGGGCGACCCCGTGCTCGCGCTGCTCACCGGCGGGGGCTACGCCGAGCTTGTCGCCGTTCCCGTCGGTCAGCTCATGCCGGTGCCGTCCGGCGTCGATCTCGTGTCGGCCGCCGCGCTGCCCGAGGCCGCCTGCACTGTCTGGTCGAACGTCTTCCTCACCGCCGCCCTGCAGCCCGCGGAGACCCTTTTGGTCCACGGTGGGTCCAGCGGGATCGGGACGATGGCGATCCAGCTCGCTCGTGCCATGGGTGCCGTGGTGGCGGTCACCGCGGGCAGCGCGGACAAGCTCGCCCGCTGCGCCGAGCTCGGCGCGCAGATCCTGGTGAACTACCGCGAGACGGACTTCGTCTCCGCGGTGAATGAGGCAACGGCGGGCCGGGGTGCCGACGTGGTGCTGGACAACATGGGAGCCGCCTACCTCGGGCGCAACGTCGACGTGCTCGCCACCAACGGCCGGCTCGTGGTGATCGGGATGCAGGGAGGGGTACGCGGTGAGCTCGATCTCGGCCAGCTCATGGCCAAGCGGGCGTCGGTGATCGCCACCACGTTGCGGGCCCGCCCGCCGGCGGAAAAGGCGGCGATCTGTGCCGCAGTCGTGGGGCACGTCTGGCCGTTGGTCGCCTCCGGCCAGGTACGGCCCGTCATCGACCAGATCCTGCCGATGGCCAGGGCAGCTGACGCGCACCGCGTCCTGGAGGCCAGCGGGCACATCGGCAAGGTCATCCTCACACCCTGATCGGAGACCGGCTGGGCCAGACGGGTGGATCTGAGGGGTCGGCCACGGGGGACTAGGCAGTTTGCGCGATGCCGATACGGCCGGTACCGGGTAATCCTTGGGGCCATGGAGTTCCTGCACCACTACGACTCACCGGGGGACCACCTCTGGCCGGCTCGCGGCGAGCCGGTTGCTCCCTTCAGTCCGCACGAGCCATGGGCCCACGAGCGGGCCGTCCGGCTGCGATCGACACTCACCGCGGCCGGCGACCGGCTGCTGGCGCAGCTGCCGCCGTGCCTGTGGGACGACCGATGTTGGTGTTCAGCTGTGCAACCCGGAGCGGACCAGGTCGTGGACCTGAGGGCGGCGCCGGTCCCAGTGCCAGGATGGAGGGCATGACCGACCAATCCCTGCCGCCCTCGCCAGCCCCCTCGTCCCCCACCCCCGAACCCGCTGCCGACGGTGCTGCTCGTTCCTCCCGGGTCGTGGTCGTCGGACAGGACGGCCAGCCACTCGGGTTCGCCTCGATCGGTGCCGACGGCTCCGACGAGGGCGACGGCGAGCGTTCGGTGGCCGAGCTGGTCGAGCAACCGGCCAAGGTCATGCGGATCGGCAGCATGGTCAAGCAGCTGCTCGAGGAGGTCCGGACCGCACCGCTGGACGAGGCCAGCCGCGCCCGGCTTCGCGATATCCACCGCCGCTCCATCGCCGAGCTCGAGAGCGGACTCGCCCCGGAGCTGGTGGCGGAGCTGGAACGGCTCTCGCTGCCGTTCACCGAGGAGCAGGTGCCCAGCGACGGTGAGCTGCGTATCGCGCAGGCCCAGCTCGTCGGCTGGCTGGAAGGCCTCTTCCATGGGATCCAGACCGCGTTGTTCGCCCAGCAGATGACGGCGCGGGCCCAGTTCGAGGAGATGCGCCGCCGCGCCCTTCCCGGCGGGCACCCCGGCCCGCCCGGGTCCCCGTCGGACGGCCCCACCGACCCGATCGGTGGCGGGCTGTACCTCTGAAGCCTGCGACCCAGCTGTGCCGCTGGCACGCCGGGTGCGGTCCGCGCCCGTCTAGGCTGGACCAGTGATCGATCTGAGGCTGCTACGCGAGGACCCGGACTCCGTGCGAGCCTCCCAGCGCGCGCGGGGGGAGGATCCGGGCATCGTCGACGCGCTGCTGGCCGCCGACGTGCGCCGGCGCGAGGCGCAGACGTCCTACGGCGACCTGCGCAACGCGCAGAAGCAGCTCGGCGCCCGCATCGGTCCCCTGACCGCCACCGTCAAGCAGGCTCCCGATGATCAGGCACGCGAGGCCGCGCAGGTCGAGCTCGACGCGGTGATGGCACAGGCGCAAACCCTTGCCACACAGGTGAAGTCCCTGGACGCCATGCTTGCGGATGCCGAGGTCGAGGCGACGGCCCTTGCCGGGGCGTTGTCGAACCTGGTCGACCCTGGCGCGCCGGTCGGCGGCGAGGAGGACTTCCTCATCCTCGAACACGTCGGTTCGCCGCGCGACTTCGGCGCCGAAGGCTTCGTGCCCCGCGACCACGTCGAGCTCGGTGAGCTGCTCGGCGCGATCGACGTCGAACGGGGGGCCAAGGTCTCCGGATCTCGGTTCTACTACCTCACCGGCGTCGGGGCACTGCTCGAGCTGGCGCTGATCAACCACGCGGTGGCGATGGCCACCGGTAACGGCTTCACGCCGATGATCCCACCGGCGCTGGTGAAGCCAGCCGCGATGGAGGGCACCGGGTTCCTGGGCCAGGCCGCGGAGAACGTCTATCGCCTCGAGGCCGACGACATGTACCTCGTGGGCACGGCCGAGGTGCCGCTGGCGGCATATCACAGCGACGAGATCCTTGACGCGGCAACACTTCCGCGGCGCTACGTCGGGTGGTCCCCGTCATACCGTCGGGAGGCCGGCTCGCACGGCAAGGACACCCGCGGCATCTTCCGGGTGCACTGGTTCGACAAGGTGGAGATGTTCACGTACGTCGATCCGGCCGAAACCGTTGCCGAGCACGCCCGGCTCCTGGCCTGGGAGAAGGAATACCTGGACTCACTCGAGCTGGCGTACCGCGTCATCGACGTGGCCTCCGGTGACCTCGGCGCGTCGGCGGCTCGCAAGTTCGACATCGAGGCATGGATCCCCTCCCACGGTGGCTACCGCGAGGTCACGTCCACCTCGAACTGCACCGAGTTCCAGGCACGCCGGCTCAAGGTGCGGATGCGCGACGAGCACGGCGTACGCCCGCTGGCCACGCTCAACGGCACGCTGGTGGCAGTTCCCCGCATCATCGTGGCGATCCTGGAGAACCACCAGCGCCCGGACGGCTCGGTCGCCGTCCCCGCTGCGCTGCGCCCGTTCCTCGGCGGCCGGGAGTCGTTCTCACCGGTCTGACACGGCGCCCCCGCGCGGCTTTGCACGATGATCGGCCCATGACGGCGACTCTGACGATCGACTGCGGTGGCGGCGGGATCAAGGGGTCGGTGCTCGACGGTGCCGGCACCATGCAGGCACGGCCCGTTCGGGTGCCGACGCCGTACCCGTTGCCGCCGGACCGGTTCGTGGCGACGCTGGCGACCCTCGCCGGGAGGCTGCCGCCCGCCGACCGCGTCACGGTCGGCATGCCCGGCATGATCCGCCACGGGGTCGTCGTACGGACGCCGCACTACGTGACGCGCGGCGGACCGCGTACCCGGGTCGACCCGGAGCTGGTCGAGCGCTGGCACGGCTTCCACGCCCAGGGCGCGCTCGCGACCGGCCTGGGTCTACCGACGCTGGTGCTCAACGACGCGGAGGTCCACGGTGCCGGCGTCGTCGCCGGCACCGGCCTGGAGCTCGTCCTCACGTTCGGCACCGGGCTGGGCTGCGCGCTGTTCGACGGCGGGCGACTGGCACCACACCTCGAGCTGTCGCAGGCGCCGGTGCGGTGGGGCCTGTCGTACGACACCTACATCGGCGAACCCGAGCGCCGCCGGCTGGGAAACACGTTCTGGTCCCGGCGGGTGCGACGAGTCGTCGAGGCGCTGGAGCCGGTGTTCGTCTGGGACCGGATCTACCTCGGCGGCGGTAACTCCCGCAACATCAACGCCGAGACCCTGGACAAGCTGCGTCGGCTGCGAGCCCCGGCCCTCGACCAGGGCCCCGAGGACGCCGACCACCCCGACGACGAGGGCAGCACCGTGGTCGTCGTACCCAACAGCGCCGGGATCGCCGGCGGTGTGCGGGCCTGGGACCTGCTGGCCCGCTGATCGGTGGGACTTTTGCTGCATGATCTCCATTGGAGATCGTGCAGCAAAGACACGCCGACAACAGAGCCGGAATTAGGTTGGATGCTCTCCAATGGAGATCATCCAACCCAAACCAGCAGCAGGTCAGGCGGGGACGGACGGGAGATCGGCCAGGGCCGAGGCGAAGCGGGCGTCGGTGACGTCCTCATCGACCATGCGACCGGACAGGTAAGCGTCGTACGACGGCAGGTCCAGCAGCCCGTGACCACACAGCGCAGTGAGGATGGCCTTGGACTCCCCGGTCTCCTTGCAGCGCAAGGCCTCCCGGATGGTCGCGGCGAGCGCGTGGGTCGGCTCGGGCGCGGGGACGATGCCCTCGGTACGGGCGAACTGCACCGCTGCGGCGAAGCACTCCGTCTGCGGGATCGCGACCGCGTCCATCATCCCCTGCTCGTACACGTGCGATATGAGCGGGCTCATGCCGTGGTAGCGAAGCCCGCCCGCGTGGATCGGGTCAGGCACGAAGTTGTGCCCGAGGGTGTGCATCTTCAGCAGCGGCGTCATGCCGGCGGAGTCGCCGAAGTCGTACGCGTACCTGCCTCGCGTCAGCGAGGGGCACGACGACGGCTCCACCGCGAGGATC
>JBDTDW010000284.1:0-3831 GCA_039922855.1 Candidatus Nanopelagicales bacterium
GGTGCCCTGGTGCGCGCACTGGCCCATGCAGACCTGTTGTCCCCGTTCGCGATCCAGACCGCCGCCATCCCCGACGCCCTGGTCGGACACGACATCCTGGCGCGGGCTAGCACCGGCAGCGGCAAGACGCTGGCGTTCGGTCTGCCCATGATCACCCGCGTTGCGGCGCTGCCGGCGACCCCACGCAAGCCGCACGGGCTCGTGCTGGTCCCGACCCGTGAGCTCGCGATGCAGGTGAACGACACCCTGGAGCCACTGGGCCGCAGCATGGGGCTGCGGTTCAAGACCGTCGCCGGTGGACTGGCGATGTACCAGCAGGTCGATGCGCTGCACCGCGGTGTCGACGTGCTCGTCGCGACTCCGGGCCGGCTGGCCGACCTGATCCGTCAGGGTGCCTGCAGCCTTGAGGACGTCGAGGTCGTGGTGGTCGACGAGGCGGACCAGATGGCCGACATGGGCTTCCTTCCCGAGGTACGGGCCCTGCTGTCAGACTGCCCGAAGACGGTGCAGACGCTGCTGTTCTCGGCCACCCTCGACGGCGACGTCGATGAGCTGATCCGCCACCACATGCACGAGCCGGTGCGCCATGAGATCGAGCCGGTGACCTCGCCCGTGGACACGATGGAGCACCACCTGTTCATCGTGAACCGCGAGGACAAGCACCACATGTTCAGCCAGATCGCGGCCCGCGACGGGCGCACGATCATGTTCGTGCGCAGCCAGCTCGGCTGCGAGCGCGTCGCCGACACCATCGCCGCCGGCGGCGTACGCGTCCTGGCCCTGCACGGTGGGATGTCCCAGTCACAGCGCACCCGCGCGATGGCTGACTTCAAGAGCGGCCGGGTTCCTGTCCTGGTCGCCACCGACGTGGCTGCCCGCGGCATCCACGTCGACGACGTCAGCCTCGTCGTGCACGTCGACCCGCCCGAGGACTCCAAGGCGTACCTGCACCGCGCCGGGCGAACTGCCCGAGCCGGCGCCCGCGGCCGCGTCGTGACGCTGGCCCTGCGCAACCAGACACGCGCGATGGAGCGCCTGCACGAGCGGGCCGGTGTGACGGCGACGAAGGAACGGGTCGAGCTGCTCGACGCCCACGTCATCGCCACCACCGGCGCGAAGCCCGTCCACCTGGACCCCGCCCTGCTGCCACAACGGACCCCCGACGCGCGCCCACGAGCGCACACCCCCCGCCCCCGCCGCTGAGGTTCCGACGTCAGTTCAGAGGACCTTGGACAGGAACGACTTGGTGCGTTCGTGCTGGGGGTCGGTGAGCATCTCCCGGGGGCTGCCTTTCTCCACGATGACGCCTTCGTCCATGAACACGACGGCGTCTCCGACCTCGCGCGCGAAGCCCATCTCGTGGGTGACCACGATCATCGTCATGCCGTCCTCGGCCAGGCCGCGCATCACGTCGAGAACCTCGCCGACGAGCTCAGGGTCGAGGGCTGACGTGGGCTCGTCGAAGAGCATGAGCTTGGGTTCCATCGCCAGCGCCCTGGCGATCGCGACGCGTTGCTGCTGGCCGCCGGAGAGCTGACGTGGGTACGCGTCGAGCTTGTTGTCCAGCCCGACCCGGTCGAGCAGCTTCTTGCCCCGCTCGATCACGACCGACTTCGACTCCCGCTTGACCCGGATGGGTGCCTCGATGACGTTGCCCAGCGCGGTCATGTGGGGGAAGAGATTGAAGTGTTGGAACACCATGCCGATCTCGGCGCGCTTGGCGCACACCTCGTTGTCGCGCAGCTCGTACAGCTTGTCGCCCTTCTGGCGGTAGCCCACCAGCTCGTCGTCGACATAGAGCCGGCCCGCACTGACCTGCTCGAGGTGGTTGATGCAGCGCAGGAACGTGCTCTTGCCCGAGCCAGAGGGCCCGATCAGGCAGAACACCTCGCGGGCAGCCACCTCCAGGTCGATGCCGCTGAGCACCTCGACGTGGCCGAAGGACTTGCGTACGCCCTCGGCCTTCACCATGGGAACGCTCATCGGAGCCCTCCTCCCCCGAGGGTCGGAATGATTATCTCGCGGGCAGGGGGCGCAGGTTCGCCGGCGAACCGCCGGCGAATCTTCTGGATCGGGGTGAGGGGCATGGTGCGCACCGAACCGCGGGAAAAGTACCGCTCGACGTAGAACTGCCCGCCGGACAGGATCGAGGTCAAGATCAGGTACCAGATGACCGCCACGATCAGCAGGGGGATGGTCTGGAACGTCCGACCGTAGATGATCTCCACGGAGTAGAGCAGCTCGGTCACCGCGATGACGCTGGCCAGCGAGGTGGTCTTGAGCATCGAGATCGTCTCGTTGCCGGTAGGCGGCACGACCACCCGCATCGCCTGAGGCAGCACGATCCGACGCATTGTCTTGAGGCGATTCATCCCGAGCGCCTGCGCAGCCTCGGTCTGGCCCTGATCGACCGACAGGATGCCGGCTCGGATGATCTCAGCCATGTACGCGGCCTCGTTCAGGCCCAGGCCCAAGATTGCAGCCGTCAGCGGGGCGATGAGGCTGTTGGTGTTGAAGTGCACGAACTCTGGCCCGAACGGGACGCCAAAAGAGATCACCGAGTAGAGCGCGCCCAGGTTGAACCAGATCAACAATTGCACCAGCACCGGGGTGCCGCGGAAGAACCAGATATAGACCCAGCTCGCCCCCGACACGATCGGGTTCGTCGACAGGCGCATCACGGCCAGCACCACGCCGAGCGCCAGGCCGATCACCATCGCGATGACGGTGAGCTCCAGGGTCACCACCAGACCATTGAGGACCGGTTGGCTGAAGAAGTAGTGCCCGACGACGGACCACTGGTAGGCGGGGTTGGTCAGCAGCCCGTTCACGAGCATCGCGATCAGCACCAGGATGACCACGGCGGCCACCCAGCGACCCCGGTGCCGTACCGGGACCGCCACGATGGGCGCCGGGCCGGCCTTGCCGACCGACCCGGTGCCCACCGTTGGCTCTAGCTTGTCCACGGTCGGACGTCCCTAGCTGACGGCGCCGTTGACCACGGGCGTGGTTATGGCGCCCTCCTGGACACCCCACTTGGTCATGATGTTCAGGTACACACCGCTGGCGATGAGGTTCTTCATCGCCGCGAGCACGGGCTGTGTCATCCCGGTTGTCTTGGGGATCGCGATGCCGTACGGCGCCGTCCCGTACGGCTGGCCGCTCACCTGGAACTGGCCGTTGGACTGCTTGACCTGGTAGTCGACGACCGGCGAGTCCGCCATCCCGACCTGGACACGACCGCTGGACAGGGCCAGGTTCGCTGAGTTCTGGTCGGGGAACGCCTGGACGTCGACCGCTGCCTTGCCAGAAGCGGTGCATTTCGCGCTCTGCGCGGTGGCATCGGTGAGCTGTGTCGTGGCCTTCTCGACGCCGACCTTGAGTCCGCACAGGTCAGCCAGGGTGTTCACGGTCACCCCGGAGCCCACCTTGATGAAGAACGACGTCCCGGCGCTGAAGTACGTCACGAAGTCGACGGTCTGCTCACGAACCTTGGTGTCGGTGAACGAGGACATGCCCAGGTCGTACTTGCCCGAAGCCAGGCCCGGGATGATCGAGTCGAAGCCGACGTTGACGACGTTGGCAGTCAGGCCCATGACCTGCGCGAGCGCCTTGGCCAGGTCCGCGTCCATGCCGATCACGGTGGTGCCATCGGTGTCGAAGAACTCGTTCGGGGCGTAGGAGGCGTCCGCGGCGACCGTCAGCGTGCCCTTGGACGAGATTGCCGCCGGGACCGTCGCGGCAATGGTCGCGTGCTTGGTCGCCGTGATTCCGCCGCTGCTCGCGGCCGTCGACGGCGAGGAGGAGGCACTGCTCGCACCGCAGGCCGAC
>JBDTDW010000285.1:0-4093 GCA_039922855.1 Candidatus Nanopelagicales bacterium
TGGGGTGACGGGGAGGGCGAACTCCGTGCGGGTCGGGGGTGATCCGCCAGGAACGCTGGCGGCGGCCCTGGATCAGGTACGGGCCTGGTACGCCCGTTTCGACGCCCCGCCGCTGCTGCAGCTGCCCTCGCCCTGGACCTACGACCACGAGCTGGATTCGCTCGGCTGGTCCGTACGACGCCGGACTGCGCTGCTCACGGCGCCCGTCGCGGCGCTGGCACGGGCGTCAGCCCACGGGGTCGTCGTGACCGCCGTTCCGGGAGCGGACGACCGGTGGCTGCGGGTCCTGCTCGACGAAGCGCCTGCGACGTGGCCGGTGCTGCGTTCGATCCTCGCGTCACCGTCCCGGGTCGTGTTCCTGGCTGCTCATGACGCCGGGACGGGCGAGCTGCTCGGTGTCGGGCGGGCCAGCGCAGCGGTGGAGCAGAGCACACGGGAGCTTTGGTGCGGGCTGACCAGCATCGAGACCGTCCCGACCGCGTGGCGCCGCGGCGTGGCGCGAGCCGTGGTGGCCGGGCTCACCCGTTGGGCCGAGGAGCAGGGCGCCAGGACCGCGTACCTGCAGGTGTTGACCAGCAACGAGCCGGCCAAGAACCTCTACACCGGCATGGGTTTCCGGCTACATCACGAGTACGTCTACCGGTCGCCGACAGCCGGCTGACTGCCGCGTCTCGCCCAGGGGGCTTCGCGACACGGGTCGGTGACGTCGGGTCCGGCCGGAACGGGGCAGGATCTGAGCATGAGTGCGCAGTCCCGGGAGCGGTTCGCCGACATCGTGCGCGCCGGCGGGGCGGCCGGTGACCCGGACGACGTACGCATGGACCTGGCGACGCTGCTGCTGGCAGCCGAGACGCTGTCAGACGACGCCGCCACCGGTGCTGACCTCGAGCGTTACCTGGGTGAGGGGCTGGCGCTGCTGGACCGGCTCTGCGGCTCGGTGCCCGCCGAGGGTCGCGACGATGCCCGGCTGCGGGCGGCACTGGCGGGCTTCCACGGCGGCCCGGAGGACTACGCGCGGCTCGGTTCGAGCCTGTTGCCGTACGTCCTGGAGCACAAGCGCGGGCTGCCGATCATGCTGTCGACGGTCTGGACCGAGGTGGCGCGCCGGGCGGACATCCGGGCGTACGGCGTGGGGCTGCCCGGCCACTTCGTGGTGGGCGTGGGCGATCCGGCGGGGGTACGGGTGCTGGTCGACCCGTACCGCGGCGGGCACCTGCTCCCCTACGACGAGGCGCGCGCCCTCGTCGCGGCCGGCGGGCACAGCCTGCGCCCCGAGCACCTGCGCCCGCACGACCCGATCGACACGATCGACCGGATCCTGGCCAACGTACGGGTGTGGGCAGCCCGGCAGCCCGAGCGCGCCCGCTCCCGGCTGTGGTCCTGTGAGCTGGCCCTGCTGCTGCCGCGGCACGACCTGAACCTGCGCCGCGAGTATGCCGAGGCGCTCATTGCGGTCGGCCGGTACCAGGAGGGGGCGGCGCGGCTGGAGGACTACGCCGACCTCGTGGTCGGCCCGATGCCGCTGGAGGCGGGCCACGCCCGTCGTACCGCGCGACAGGCCCGTTCCCGCCTGAACTGACGGAGGCGCATTCGACGGACGTCGATCACGCGATGCCTCGTGCGAGAGTCGTGACATGGCGGCGGGACAGCAGTGGGACGCACGAGGGTACGACGACCGGTTCTCCTTCATCACGGCGTACGGTGCGGACCTGCTGACGTTGCTGGACGCGCGGGCCGGGGAGCGGGTCCTCGACCTCGGGTGCGGGTCCGGTCACCAGGTCGCAGAGCTCGCTGCGCGAGGTGCCCAGGTCGTCGGGATGGACGCCGACCTCGCGATGCTCGATCTGGCCAGGTCGGCATACCCTGACCTGGTTTTTCGTGAGGGCGACGCCCAGTCGCTGGACGTGGCCGGGCTGTGCGCCATCGTCGGTGGTCCGTACGACGCGGTCCTGTCCAACGCCGCGCTGCACTGGATGCCCCGGCAGGACGAGGTGGTCGCCGGGGTGGCCGCGCTGCTGCGGGCCGGTGGGCGGTTCGTCGTGGAGATGGGCGGGCACGGCAACGTGGCCAGGCTGACCGAAGCGATCCGTACCGCTCGCACCCGGTCGGGGCTGCCCGACGTGTCGACGCCGTGGACGTTCCCGCGACCCGCCCAGCAGGCGGCCAGGCTGGAACGGGCCGGGTTCACGGTCCGGCTGCTGCAGCTCTTCGAGCGGGTGACCCCGTTGACGGCCACGGACACAGCTGCTGACTGGGCCCGGATGTTCGGCGCCGAGATGGTGCAGGACGTACCACCGGAGCACCGCGCGGACTTCGACGCTGCCGTGGACGCAGCCGGCGCGGGCCTGGGCCTGGACCGACGCCCCGACGGCTGCCCGGGCTGGTGGGGCGACTACGTACGCCTGCGGTTCGTCGCCGAGCTGACACCGCCCTGACCCGCGCCCCGGTCACGTCAGGTCTTGGAGGGGCTGGGGACGGGGGTGGCAGGGGGTGTGAGCGGTGGAGGTACGGGGGCCGGGCGGCACTCGACGTGGGGGGAGGGCTGGTACCGGGTGGTGATCGGCTCGCTGCGTACCAGCTTGCCGGCGCGGAAGAACTGCCGCGTCACGACGATGCCGAAACCGGGCTCCCCCGACTGGGCATGGCAGGCCGGCGTCGTGTCGTACTCGGTCTTGAAAGGTCGTACGTCGGTGCGCGGCCCGGACACTGCCGTGACCTTGTCGTACACCTTCGTTCCCCACATCGTCACCGTCAGCGAGGTGTTGCGCATGACCGTGGTGATGAGGACCCCGTGCGGGGTGTCGTTGCGGAACTTCATGTCGAAGCTCCCCCAGGCCACGGTCGCCTCCAGGCCGGCGCGGTAGCGGGAGATCCAGATCGAGTGCGCCTGCGTGAATACCCGTTGCAGTCCGGCGTAGAACGCCGCGGTCCAGATCGTCGTCGTCGCGGTCGAGACCCCGCCGCCGAGGTCCTCCTTGAACACCCCGCCCGGGCCTATCACGAACCCGACGGTGTACCCGTTGGCCGGTGTACGTTCCTTGATCGTCCGGTTCATCGAGAACGTGTCGCCGGGCCGCAGCAGCGTGCCGTTGATGTACGTCGCGGCTCGCCCGATGTTCTGCTTCCGGTACGCGGCGTATGGGAACAGCTGCGTGAACGAGGACATCTTCTCGGTGACGCCCAGCGCCTTCGCCTGCGCCGTGGTGAGGGCAGGGTCGATGGTGCCGATCGGCGCGGTCACCGAGCGCGCGCTGCCGGTCCGGCCCAGGACCCCCGAGACGACACTCGCCAGCTGCGCCGGGTCGACTCCGCTCCCGACGCGGCTCGGGACCACGACCGACGTCCCACTGCTGACGTCCCACGTCGCGTCGCGCCCGGGCGTCTCGACCGGGGAGAGCGCCGGTGCGATGGCAGCCCGCAGTCTCACGCCGTCCAGGGTCGGGACCAGGGTGCCGCCGACCCCGCGGTAGGTCAGTGCCGACGCGATCACCGGCGGTGCGAGGGTCGCGGTGATCGACTCCGCGCGGACGGCGATCCCGGCGGACACGGCCAGCCTGGCGCCCGCCAGGGAGTCGTTCGCCTGCGCTGTCGAGACCGTCGCAGATGTGGTCACCACGGGCAGCGTGACGGAGGCCCGCGTCAGGAAGGCCCGGACCAGCGCGTCGCCGGCACCGGCACGGTCCAGCCGCAGCCCGTCGCTGCCGGCCTCCACCTTCGGGACGGTCCCGGAGAACACGATGCGGGGCTCGACGGCGGCGTCATCGACATCGGCCGCTACCGACGTGGTGAGCGCAGCCAGCTTGGCCTCGTCGACGTTCGCGACCGGAGTCACGACCTGGTCGCTGCCGGCCCGAGTGATCAGGGTCACGGGGTTCCAGGTCCGGCCCGCGACGGAGTCGACGGTCGCGGCCGCGTCCAAGGAGAGCCCGGCCGCCACCGGGTCCAGTGCCAGGTGCTTGCCCGCGACGGTCGCCGACAGGTCGCTCGTGGCCGTCCTGGCGCTCCCCCGGGCCAGTGCGGCGACGGCGTCGTCTCGCGACATCCCCCCGATGTGTACGCCGAAGACCGTGGCACCGGCCGGTACGTCGGACCC
>JBDTDW010000286.1:0-2712 GCA_039922855.1 Candidatus Nanopelagicales bacterium
TGGTGACCTCACCACCCAGAACCTCGACGCGGTCGTGAACGCGGCGAACTCCTCGCTGCTTGGCGGGGGCGGGGTCGACGGGGCACTGCACAGCGCCGCGGGTCCTGACCTGCTCGCTGCGTGCGAGGTGCTGCGGCGGACGACCTTGCCGTCAGGTCTGCCCACCGGCCAGGCGGTCGCGACCGGCGGTGGCCGGCTCGCGGCGCGGTGGGTGATCCACACCGTAGGGCCGGTGTACGGGTCGACCGGCGGCCGTGACGCGGAGCTGCTCGCCTCCTGCCACGTCCGGTCGCTTGCGGTGGCTGATGCCATTGGTGCCCGTACCGTCGCGTTCCCCGCGATCTCGTGCGGGGTGTACGGCTACCCCCTCGAGGAGGCGGCCGCGATCGCGACGGCCGCCGTGCGCGGCGCCGACACTGCGGTGGAAGTAGTCCGCTTCGTGCTGTTCGGTGCGGGCGCGCTAGCGGCGTTCACCGCGGCCGATGAACTGTTCGGGACGCACTGAGGCTGGGCTCAGCGGCCCTGGGCGGCGACTGCCGCGGTGGCTGCCGTGGCGGCTTCGGGGTCGAGGTACTCCCCGCCGCTGACTGTGGGTCGCAGCTCGTCGTCGAGGCGATAGACCAGCGGGATGCCCGTGGGGATGTTCAACCCTGCGATGTCCACGTCGGAGATCCCGTCGAGGTGCTTCACCAACGCCCGCAACGAGTTTCCGTGCGCTGTCACGAGTACGACACGACCGGTGCGCAGGTCCGGGACGATCACGTCCTCCCAGTACGGCAGCAGCCGGCGTACGACATCGGCCAGGCACTCCGTCGCCGGTCGAGCCTGTGGCGGCAGCGCGGCGTACCGCGGATCGTCGGTCTGCGCCCACTCGTCGTCGGCGGGGATCGGCGGCGGCGGAGTGTCGTACGAACGACGCCAGAGCATGAACTGCTCCTCGCCGTACGTGTCGAGGGTCTGCTTCTTGTCCTTGCCCTGCAGCGCCCCGTAGTGGCGTTCGTTGAGTCGCCAGGTGCGTACCACCGGGATCCAGCTGCGCTCGCACGCGTCAAGGGCGAGGTTGGCGGAGCGGATCGCGCGACGCAGCAGCGAGGTGTGCACCACCCCGGGCAGCAGCGCGGACGCCGCGAGCAGCGCCCCACCGCGCTGCGCCTCGGCCTCGCCCTTCGCGGTCAGGTCCACATCGACCCAGCCGGTGAACAGGTTCTTGGAGTTCCACTCGCTCTCGCCGTGACGCAGCAGGACGAGGGTGTACGGCGTGGTCGTCATGGGCCCACATTCTGCCCGACGCCGGGCCGGTGCCGGTCCGGCAGTGCTGCGTCGGGGGATCGGGGCGCCGGCGGTGCCTCTACGGCACCGTCCGGCACCGTCATCCCGAGCGGGGCGTGGGGAGCGGGTCGTCGACAAGGGAGAAGAAGTTCTCCTCCTCCTGGGCGAAGTGCAGTCGCAACACCGCGTGCAGCTCGTAGAGCGTGCCACTGATCTCCCGCGCCTGCGCGGCAGTAGGGGGCGCGGAGGCCAGCTCGAGCAGGCGCCCCGTGCGGGCCACCAGCGTCGCGATCTCTGCGTGTCCGCGGCTCATCACGCCGGTGGCCTCGCTATGACCGAGGCGGGCCGCGAGCATCGGGTACAGCGAACGCTCCTCGTCCTCCTCGTGCGGCAACAGCTCGGTCTCCAGCCGCACCTGAAGAGCGCGCACCGGGCCGAGGACCTCGGGGTCGCTGCCCGCTGCCAGCACCCCGGCGGCGACAGCGCGGACGTCTGCGACGAGGTCGTGCAGGGGCACGTGCTCGGCGGCCCGGGCCCGTACCTCGCTGTCCTCCCCGGCGGTGAACCGTGGTCGCACCGACCGTCCAGGCGTGATCGCGCGCAGTGCGTTGAGGATCACGGCGAGGTCGATCGCCTCCTGCACGAGAGCACCGACCGCTGGCGGCAACCACCCGACAGCGGCCGCCGCCATCGCCACCAGCGAGAGCCCCATCCCGGCAACCACGCTCTGCATCGCGATCCGTCGCGACCGACGCGCCACCAGGATGGCTTCGGCCAACCTGTCGATCCGGGGCACCGTGAGCACGACGTCGGCGGCCTCGCTCGCGGCGGTGGCGCCGCGCTCGGCGATGGCCACCCCGACATCGGCACCGGCCAACGACGGCGCGTCGTTGATGCCGTCACCGACGAAGATCACCCGACCGCGAGCCTGTTCGGCCCGCATGATCGCCAGCTTCTGTGACGGGTCGCGGTCCGCGTACACCTCGTCGACGCCGAACAGCCGCCCGACCGCCTGCGCGACCTCGGTACGGTCGCCAGTGACCATCGCGGTCCGGATGATCCCGGCCTCCCGCAGCGAGCGCAGCATCCGGGCGGCGTCGCTGCGCAACGGGTCCTGCAGGTGCATCGCCCCGACGGGTACCCCATCGCGTGAGACCACCACCAAGGGCGCCGACTCCAGCTCGGACCGGACCAGCGCGTCCGCCAGCCACCCCGGCTCCGGGCTGCCCGTGCCGACCGGCTTGCCGACCGTCACCACGTGTTCACCGACCCGTCCGGTGATCCCGGTCCCGTGCGATTCCTTCACGTCGGTGGGCATGGTGAGCGACAGTCCCCGACCGGCGGCCTCGCGCAGGACGGCACCGGCGAGCACGTGTGGGGAGGTCTGTTCCAGGGACGCGGCCAGCCGTACCACCTCATCGGGTCCCGGCCCCTCGGGTGCCG
>JBDTDW010000287.1:0-3132 GCA_039922855.1 Candidatus Nanopelagicales bacterium
GCCATTGGGGATCCACGAGGTCCGCGGCATCCTGCCCCGCGGTGGAACGATCTTGGGCTCGAGCCGTACGAACCCGGTCACCGTCGACGGCGGCGTCGCCCGGGTCCGTACGAACCTCGAAGCACTCGGCGTCGAGGCGCTCGTCGCGATCGGTGGTGAGGACACCCTCGGCGTCGCGACGGCGCTAGCCGCTGTCGGAGTGGCGGTCGTCGGAGTTCCGAAGACGATCGACAACGACCTGTCCGCGACCGATTACACGTTCGGTTTCGACACGGCGGTGAACATCGCGATGGAGGCGATCGACCGCCTCCACACGACGGCGGAGTCGCACCACCGGGCGCTCGTCGTGGAGGTCATGGGCCGGCATGCGGGCTGGATCGCGCTGCACGCCGGACTCGCTGGAGGCGCCAACATCATCTTGATCCCGGAGCAACCGTTCGACCTCGACGAGGTCATCGGGTGGATCGAGTCCCGGTTCGAGTCGCACTACGCCCCGATCGTCGTGGTCGCCGAGGGCGCCCAGCCCAAGGACGGCTCCCTGATGACCCGGGACGCCGAGCTCGACGAGTTCGGACACCCACGGCTGTCCGGCATCGGGGACTGGCTCGCCAAGGCGATCGAGGCGCGCACCGGCAAGGAGGCGCGCACCACGGTCCTGGGCCACATCCAGCGCGGCGGGACGCCGACCGCGTTCGACCGGGTGCTGGCGACCCGCTTCGGCCTGCACGCGATCGATGCCGTGGCGGACAGGGATTTCGGGATGATGGTCGCGTTGCAGGGCACCGACATCGTGCGGGTGCCGCTCGCGGCGGGCACGCGTGAGCTCAAGACGGTACCCGCCTCGCGCTACGCCGAGGTGCGTACGTTCTTCGGCTGAGTGCTGGCCGTACCCTTGCCGGCATGGTCGACCTGATCGAGTGGCCCGAGCTGCCCGCTGCCCAACAGCCGCAGTGGCCCGACCCGGCGGCCCTCGATGCGGCCGTCGCGGACCTGCGGGCTCTGCCACCACTGGTGTTCGCGGGGGAGTGCGACCAGCTCATGGATCGGCTCGCCACCGCGTCCCGGGGGGAGGCTTTCGTGCTCATGGGCGGCGACTGCGCCGAGACGTTCGAGGGCGCGACCGCGGACGCGATCCGCGGCAAGCTCAAGACGGTCCTGCAGATGGCCGTGGTACTGACGTACGGCGCGAGCGTGCCGGTCGTGAAGATCGGGCGGATGGCCGGGCAGTACGGCAAGCCGCGCAGCAACGGCGACGAAGAGCGTGACGGGGTCAGCCTGCCGTCCTACCGCGGGGACGCCGTGAACGGATTGGCGTTCACGGCGCAGGCCCGGCGCGAGGACCCGCGCCGGCTCGTGCAGGCCTATCACACGGCAAGCGCGACATTGAACCTCGTGCGCGCGTTCACCCAGGGCGGCTATGCGGACCTGCGCCAGGTGCACGCCTGGAACCAGGACTTCGTGCGCGAGTCCAGCGCGGGGGAGAAGTACGACCAGATGGCCGGGGAGATCGACCGGGCGCTCGCGTTCATGAACGCGTGCGGTGCTGACCCGGAGGAGTTCCGGCGGGTGGAGTTCTACGCCGGGCACGAGGCGCTGCTGCTGGACTACGAGCGCGCGCTGACGCGGATCGACTCCCGCACGGGACTGCTGTATGACGTGTCGGGCCACTTCGTGTGGATCGGGGAACGCACCCGTCAGCTCGACGGTGCGCACGTCGACTTCGCGGCCCGCGTCAAGAACCCGGTCGGCGTCAAGCTCGGCCCGACGACGTCGCCGGAGCAGGCCGTCGAACTGTGCGATCGGCTCGACCCGGACCGTGTCCCGGGCCGGCTCACCCTGCTCGCGCGCATGGGTGCGGGCCAGGTCCGTGATGTGCTGCCCGCCGTCGTCGAGAAGGTGAGCGCCAGCGGTCATCCCGTCCTGTGGGTGTGTGATCCCATGCACGGCAACACGTTCGAGGGGGCGACCGGTCACAAGACACGGTCGTACGACGACGTGGTCGATGAGGTCCGGGGGTTCTTCGAGGTCCATCGTGGGCTAGGGACCCATCCCGGCGGCATCCACATCGAGCTCACCGGTGACGACGTCACCGAGTGCGTGGGCGGGACCGGTGGGGTGCTGGAGGCCGACGTCGGCAACCGGTACGAGACCGCGTGCGATCCGCGGCTGAACCGCGAGCAGTCCCTCGAGCTCGCGTTCGACGTGGCCGGGTGGCTGATCTCGCGCTGATCGAACCCATGCGGTCGTGTCCGAATCCTGCTAGTTCGCGGGATCCGGCGAGGGGCAGACTGTCGCCATGAGCTCCCGTACCTCCCCGGTCCTCGCAGCACCGGCTCTCACTCCACGGGCCCTCACTGCGCCGGTTCTCAGTGACCCGGAACTCCGTCCCCCGGCGCTCACTGCGCCGGTCTGGCCCGCGTACACCGGTCCGGCGGGCCTGGACATCGAGGCCGCGTACCGCGCGCTGCAGAGCCGGGACCGCAGGTTCGACGGCCGGATCTGGGTCGGGGTGACCAGCACCGGGATCTACTGCCGGCCGGTCTGCCCGGCGCAGACCCCGAAGCGCGCGAACGTGCGCTTCTTCGCCGCCCCGGCGGCCGCCGTCGGGGCCGGCTTTCGCGCCTGCAAGCGCTGTCGTCCTGACACCGCGCCCGGGACCCGGCAGTGGGACCACCGCGGCGATCTGGCCGCACAGGCGCTGCGCCTCATCGGTGAGGGCGCGGTCGATGACGGTGGGGTCGCCGGATTGGCGAACCGCCTGCACGTCACGCCCCGCCACCTGAGCCGGGTCCTGCTCGCCGAGGTGGGTGCCACCCCGCTCGCCCTTGCCCTGAGCCGGCGCGCCCAGACGGCGCGGATGCTCGTGGACCAGACGGCGCTGCCGCTGACCGATGTCGCGTTCGCGGCCGGGTTCTCCAGCATCCGGGCGTTCAACGACGTCATGCGGCGCGAGTTCGGGTGCCCGCCCTCACAGCTGCGCCGCACGGTCGCACCCGACCTGCGCGCCGACGACCCGGCTCTCGTGCTGCGGCTGCGGTTCCGGGAGCCGTACGACGCGGCGGCGGTCGGGGCGTTCCTCGCTGCCCGCGCCGTGCCGAGCCTGGAGCTGCACCGACCCGGGTCGTGCTGGGA
>JBDTDW010000288.1:0-4079 GCA_039922855.1 Candidatus Nanopelagicales bacterium
CACCGACCGCGCCACGACCATCAGCCCGCCGACCGCGTGCACCGGCATCGCGACCACCCAGTGCGCCGGGCCGCCGAAGGCGCCGTGGAACCCGGTGACGGCGGCGCGTATGGCCGCCTCGGTGATCAGGACCCCCTTG
Organism: Candidatus Nanopelagicales bacterium; assembly: GCA_039922855.1. GTDB lineage: Bacteria > Actinomycetota > Actinomycetes > S36-B12 > CAIYMF01 > JAFIHG01. The sequence continues at coordinate 140 of JBDTDW010000288.1, forward strand.
GGGTCACCGGTGGACCCGGAGGTCGCGATCACGGCGACGACGTCGTCGCTCTCCAGCGGCGCGTCGACATCGTCGGCACGCAATGCCGCCCGCACCCGCGCCAAGTAGCCCGTGTCAGCCGGCCCCACAGGCACCGGCGCCATCGCCGGCCCGCCGGCGAGCGCGCCAGACAGGGCGTTCGCGACAGCTGTGACACCGAGCGGCCCCGGCACCACGGCGACCTCGACCAGCCGCCGTGACGTCGGCGCATCCGCGGGCGCGTCCGACCCGATCACCGTGGGAACCGCACCGGAGGACCGTATCCGGGCCGGCCTCCGGGCCGGCGGACAGGTTGCCGGGCTCATCGCTTTCCTGGGGGTCAACGGCAGGCGGTTGATCCTGGACAACGACGGGGCTTACCAGTTGATCCTTGCGATCTGGACCGGAGGGCCCACGCCCTCGCCGCTTGAGAGGTCGCGCCGACAGGCCTTACGCCCCGTCGGCGCCTGCCTCCGCAGCGGCAGCCTTGATGTCGTCGGCGGCGGTCTTGTCAACGGCTCTCTCCACGATTGCGTCAGCCGTTTCGAGGGCCTTGCGGATCCGCTCCGCCCCTGGGTCAGAGACCAGGGCGACCAGTCCGGAGTGCCCGGGAGCGATGACGTCCTGGAGCTCCTCGGCCAGTTCTTTCCGGTTACGGAGCTGATGTACCTTGCCTGCGCCGGCACCGGCTACGCCCAGCAGTGCCGCACTACCGAGGATGGAGGGCGGGAAGATCACGCCGAGCACAACACCGCCCACGACACCCCACGCCAGGCCGCGGCGGGCGCTGTGGTCGGTGGCCTTCTGCACCTCGAGGGTGCCGTCGGCGTCGCGCTTGACCACGATCACACCCTCGATCTCCAAGGTGCGACCGTCCTCGATCTCCTTGAGGTACTCATACGCGCCCCAGGCGGTGTCGGTATCGGCGAAGTCCGCGACGAACAGCGTGTAAGCGCCATCGGTGACGGCCGCCGCAGCGACACCTGCCTCTGCGGGGGCAGCTTCGCCGGTGTCCAGATCCTTGGATGTGCTGTCCTCTGACATTGCCTTCTCCAGATGGTTGACGTCGTTGGGTTGTCGGTCGGGCGCGGTGCTGTGTGGGCCGGTTGCGGTGGGACAGGTCGTGTTCGGGTCATCGCGGCCCAGATCTGGGGCCGGGAGACTGCGCCGAGCTGGACGGTAGCGTACGGGCGGGACGCGGCAGGACAAGTCCTACGATGTCGTGACGATGAGTGCTTCTGAGCCACTCTCCCCATGTCGACTTGGACGAACCCCGGCGCCGCGAGTTCCGGGCGTGACTCTGGGTGATCACCCTGCGTGAGACGAACGCCCACAGACATAGACGTACGTCCGATGCCACGGTGGGCTAGCGTGCCGCCACGATGGGAGCGTCGCTGATCCTCCAGGGCGACCGAACGCGACGAGGGATTCTCATGCATCTGCGGACAGCCCGGGCGACGCGTCCCGTCGCTTCGACCGGCTTGTGCCCGCCACCGATGATGTCCGGTGGCGATCGAGTCGGTGTGGTCTCGGGGGGTGTCCGCCGTGGCTGAGATCCCAGCGTCACTGCGCGCTGCAGGTGTCGTCCAGGTCGTCGCGTACGCACTGCCCCTGAGCCGGCGCTTTCGCGGCACGACGGTGCGTGAGGGCATGCTGCTGCAGGGCCCCAGCGGGTGGGGGGAGTGGGCCCCCTTCCCGGAATACGCCGACGCCGCAGGCGCCACCTGGCTGGCCGCGGGTCTTGAGGCCGCGACCGGTCGCTGGCCCGATCCGGTGCGTGCGCAGGTGACGGCGAACGCGATCGTCCCTGCCCTGCCGCCACACGAGGCGGCCGAGTTCGCCCTCGCGGCGTTCCGGGAGTCCGGCTGCACGACGATCAAGGTGAAGGTGTCCGAGGTCGGGGGCAGCACCGTCGATGACCTGGAGCGGCTGACCGCGGTCCGCGACGCGCTGCCGGGGCACGTCAGGCTGCGGGCCGACGCGAACGGTGCATGGACCGTGGACACTGCGCTGAGCGCGATGTGGTTGTTCGCGGACCTCGACCTGGAGTACATCGAGCAGCCATGCGCGTCGTTGGACGAGTGTGCCGCCCTGCGGGCGAAGAGACCACCGGGGAAGATCGCGGTCGACGAAGGGCTGCGACTAGCGCTGGACCCGGCGAGCCGGCGGACGCGGGACGACGTGCGGCGGGCCGCGGACGTGGTCGTTGTGAAGGCGGCGCCGCTCGGCGGTGTGGGCGCCGCCCTGGCCATCGCGATCGGGCTCGACATCCCGGTCGTGGTGAGCGGGGCACTCGACTCCTCGGTCGGGTTGGCGGCAGGCATCGCGCTGGCGGCCGCGCTGCCCGAGCAGCCCTACGCCGCGGGACTGGCTACCGGCCGCCTGCTGACCTACGACGTGACGGCGACGCCGGTGGTGCCGCGTCATGGTCAGCTGCACGTGGAGCGCTACGCCCCAGACCCCGCGGCGCTCGCTGTCAGTGCCATGGCGCCGGACCGGCAGGTGTGGTGGGAGGCCCGGCTCGAGCGATGTGCCGCCCTGCTCGCCGATCGCGGTGCCGCGGGCGCACCTGACAGGGCCGGGGACACGATCGTGCTGCCGCCGCCGCGGACCGTGGTGCTGCCGACCGACGACCCCGCGCACACCTCTCCGCCAAGGCCCTCCGGGTCCGCCGACGCGGCAAGATGGAGCGTGTGAATCCCTCGACCGCCCAGGGCCGTGTCGTCGTTGACGAGCTCATCCGGTGCGGTGTCACCGACGTCGTCCTGGCCCCTGGCAGCCGCAGTGCGCCGTTTGCTCTCGCGCTCGCGGCTGCGGACGCTCGCGGCCTGGTGCGGCTGCACGTCCGCCTCGATGAGCGCAGCGCCGGCTTCCTCGCGGTGGGCCTGGCTCAGGTGTCCGGGCGCGCCGCCGTCGTGGTCACCACCAGCGGCACCGCTGTCGCGAACCTGACCCCTGCCATGGTCGAGGCGTCGTATGCCGGTGTCCCCATCATCGCGATCACCGCGGACCGCCCGCCGGAGCTTCGCGACACCGGAGCGAACCAGAGCATCGATCAGGTGAAGGCATTCGGCACGCTGGTGCGGTGGTCGCACGACCTGGCAGTGGCCGAACCCCGAATCGGTCAGGTCGGCTACTGGCGCAGCGTTATCGACCGCGCCGTCGACTCCTCGATCGAGGGCGTCGATCCCGGCCCGGTGCACGTCAACGTCGCGCTCCGCGTGCCGCTGACGCCGCAGGAGGACGACCCGGGTTGGGTTGAGAACCTCGGACTGCTGCCGGGCGACTTCGACCCGGACGACCTCCCAGATGTGTTGCCCCACACCGTGGATGGACGGCTCGCGCTGTCAGCGGCGCAGCCGTTGGACGAGGTGCTGGCCCCGTTCGTGAGTGACGACCTCGCCATTACCGAACTGTTCCGGACCTGGGGCACCGACCATGCGATGGAGGACTTCACCGGCCAGATCAACGACCTGCTGCAGCGCATCAGCGCCGACGTCACGGCCGTCGGCGACGCCGATGAGGGCGCGGACGACGAGGACGCGGACAACGAGGACGAGGAGGACGACGGGCAGGGGGAGGGGGACTATGAGGACGACGCTGGCGCCATCGTGCCCTCCCGCGGCGTCGTGGTGGTCGGCCACGGTGGCGACCTCGAACAGGGCGATGCCGCGATTGCACTCGCCGAGGCGTGCGGCTGGCCCTTGATCGGCGAGCCCACCGGGAATGCCCGCACCGGGGACACGACTCTGACTCACGGCCCGATCCTGTTGGCTGACAAGGACTTCGCTGACGAGCACCAACCCGATGTTGCTGTGGTCGTGGGCACTGTCGGCCTGGAGCGCAGTGTTCTGGACCTGATCTCCCGCACCCCGCTGGTCGTCACCGTGGATCCACGCGTCGCCGTCCGGCGGGCCGACCC
>JBDTDW010000289.1:0-4383 GCA_039922855.1 Candidatus Nanopelagicales bacterium
TCCACAGCCACCACCCCGGCGGCGCCGGGCGGCTCAGGGTCCGAGGTCGGCCCCGGCGGCAGCATCGGAGTCAAGCTGCGGGCGATCGACCACCGTGGCGACGGAGGCGGCAACGGGCTTGATCTGAGCGCGACCGGCCCGCAGGTCAATGTGGCGGACCAGCTCCGTCGAGATGCGCTCATCGTGCTGCTCGTGGTGACGCTGATCGGCGCGGTGACGCCGGCAGCGGTCCGGGCCCGACGCCGGCGCCGGCGGCGCTCCGGGCGGGCCGAGGGCGCCTGGGACGAGCTGCGCGACACCGTACGAGACCTCGGGGAGCACTGGGCCGACGCCGACACCCCCCGGCAGGCGAGCGCCCGGCTGGTGAGCCGGGACCGCCTCGACGCCGAGGCGGCCGCGGCACTGTCCCGCCTGGCTGCGGACACCGAGCGGGCGAGGTATGCGCGCGTGCCGGGAGCGCTGGACCGTCGCCGCACGGAGGCCGACCTGCGCACGGCCCGGCGGGCACTGCACGCCCGGGTGGGGCTCAGTGCGCGGCTGCGCGCCCTGCTGCTGCCGCCGAGCGTCCTTCATCGCACCACGCCGAACACCACGCCGAAGCCGGCCTGACGCTCGACCGACCGTGTGGTCACGACGTGTTGGCAACTCGAAACTGAACTAGCGGCAGTGCGAGAAATGGTGTTGCGAGCGTTCGACGCTGAGGTGGTGACACCTGCTGATAGCTCGAGAAGGTCAGGACTCCGGATCGCCGTCGTGGCGCTTGCGCCAGCGCTCCTCGACGCGGTCCATGAACCCGTTGCCGCCCGGGGCTTTTGCCGGGGTCGGGCCGGACTGCTGCGGACCGTTCGTGGCGTCGGGGGCGGGCAGGACCGGTCGGGCCGTGAAGACCGTGACCAGCCCGAACGCACCGGCGAGCATGACCACGAAACCGGCGACCCCGAGGAGAACCTGGGACCAGGCGACCCCGCCGACAAGGCCGGCGGCACCGATCAGCATTCCCGCCACCCCCAACGAGGAGCGGCGACGGCTGCCCCGGCGCTCGGCCGGGGAACGAAGCGACGTAGCGAACTTGGGGTCCTCTGCGTAGAGGGCACGTTCCATCTGCTCGAGCAGTCGCTGCTCGTGGTCGGAGAGCGGCATTGGCTCCTCCTCGCCGATGGAAGTCCGGGGACCTATGGCACAAGCATAAGCAGGCGCGGGCACGAACGCACCCAGACGTCCAGATGACAATCCGGTGACGGGCCCGGACCATAGGGCTGTCGACCATCTGAGGCGGGACCTGAAGGCTGCGACCGGGTGGCGTGAGGCGTTGATCACCGCGAGCCGGGCGCCTGCCAAGTGCTCCGGGGCACGGCCACGACCGGCGCAGCGGGCACGGAGCCGGCCACGAGCCGGGCCGGGCGTACGGCGCCCTGGCCGAATCTCGCGGCGGCCCGGTCGACCGCCTGCTCGGCCTCGCGCCAGCCCTGCTCGGGGGCATCGAGCAGCAGCTGCCGGGCCGCTCCGGCCGCCTCCTGCAGCCCCTCGACCCGGACGCCGACCAGCCGGATCCGGCTGCGCTGCAAGCCGAGGGCGGCGTACAGGGCGACGGCGGTGCCATAGATCTCACGAGCGACGTCCGTGCCGGAACCCAGCGTGCGGGATCGGGTGATCGTGGTGAAGTCGGCGAACCTCAGCTTCAGCGCGATCGTGCGGCCGACCTCGCCCTGTGCCCGCAGCCGCGCCCCGACGCGCTCGGACAGGCGCAGCAGCTCGCGGAGCACAACCTCAGGGTCATCGACGTCGCGGGCGAACGTCTGCTCGGCCCCGATGCTCTTGTCCGGCTCGTACGGCTGCACCGAGCGCGGGTCACGGCCCCACGCGAGCTCGGCCAGGTGGGAACCCACGGCCTCGCCAAGGGCCCGGCGCAGAGTGGCGACCGGGACGTGAGCCAGCTCGCCTACGGTATGCAGGCCCAACCGGGTGAGTGCCTGCTCGGTCTTGTCCCCCACCCCCCACAGCGCCCCCACCGGCAACGGGTGCAGGAACGCGACCACCTCGTCGTGCGGCACGACGAGCAGCCCGTCAGGCTTGCACCGGGTGGAGGCCAGCTTGGCGACGAACTTGGTGGACGCCACTCCGACCGAGCAGGTGATGCCCTGCTCGTCCTGGATCCGGGAACGGATGTGCTCGCCGATGACCCGCGGCCGGCCCAGCAGTCGCACAGCACCGGCGACATCGAGGAACGCCTCGTCGAGCGAGAGCGGCTCGACGAACGGGGTGACGTCGGCGAACACCGCCATGACCCCGGCCGAGACCTCGGTGTAGAGCCCGAACGTCGGCTCGATGACGACCGCCTGGGGGCACAGCCGGCGGGCCCGGCCCATGGGCATGGCCGAGTGGACGCCGTACCTGCGGGCTTCGTACGTCGCCGCCAGCACCACCCCGCGGCCGCCCTCCACCCCGACGATCACGGGGAACCCGCGCAGCTGCGGGCGGCTGCGCAGCTCACAGGAGGCGTAGAAGGCGTCCATGTCGACGTGCAGCACGGTGCACCCGGTGTCGTCGTCGCCGAGCCCGTCCGGACGCGAGCCCCGATGGATCTGGCTGCGACTCACCTGGCCATCCTCGCGCCTTCACCCGACATTGCCGCACACCCCGCACCTGGGCACCCGGCGCGCCCGCTGGGGCGGGGGCAGGTCACCACCCGGAGCTGCCGGGGCTGGAGTGCCAGAGCTTTCCTGGCGGTCGCCTCGCCGGCTCGTTCCGGACATCGTCGGGGGCCTCAGGGTCAGGGGGCGGGGCGACGGCGGGGTCTTGGGAGTTGTAGCCGAGGGACAGGGCGGCCGGGTCTGGGAGGCCCGGGTCAGGGGGCGGGACGTGAGTCGGGTCTTGGCCTCCCGGATCCGGGAGGCCGGCCCGACCGTGGTCCCTGGCCTGGACCCGGCTGTCGGCGGCATCGGTGCCCTGCGGCTTGATGTCGGCGTACGGGGACTGCCGGAACCCGCTGGCGTGCACCAGCACCCGCCGCGCCCGTTCCTGTGCCGCCGCCTCCGACCCGCGCTGCCCCATGCCGCCGGCGCTCGGACCCCCAGCGCTCGGGCCCCAGGCGGCCGGCGCCGCCGCCACCACCGGCCGGCTCGACCAGCTGGCGGCCGCCCCGGCCACGGCCGGGCCCTCTGCGGTGAACCGGGCGCCGGAGTCAGCCCCGAGCAGGTCGGCGACCGCCGGCAGACCCCCGTCCCGCCAGGTCTCGTGCACGACGCCGAGCTCCCACGCACCGGTGGCCCGCAACGAGATGCCGCGCGGGCCGGTACGGCGCACGACCCCGCGGACGAGCAGCAGCCACGAGCCGAACACGGTGGCGGCGTACTGACCCTGCACGTCCTCGAAGAACGTCGCGTCGACCGGGCCGGTCGCGTCGTCGAGGGTCAAGAACACGACCCGCCGCCCGGACCGGACCGGTGGGGTCTGGGTCGCGACCTTCACCCCCGCCACGAGGATCTCCGCCTGGTTGCGCCGCGTCAGCAGGTCGCGGGACCGGGTGATGCCCAGCGCCGTCAGCATCGGGTCGTAGAACGAGACGACATGCCGGCTGGCGTCCAGGCCGAGCACCTCCAGCTCGGCCCGCACCCGCTCGGCGTCGGTCATCTCCGGCAGACCGCTGGCCGGGACGGCGCCGCTGCCCTCGTCGAGGTCGAGCGTGAGCTGCACCTCCACCTCCGTGGTGTCCCGCACCGGCGCCGATGTCTGGGCCCGGGCCCGGGCAGCGGCCACCACATCGCCGGGACCTGCTGTGGCAGTGGAAAGAGGAGTGCGGCGGCGTACGTCGGTGCTCCGGCGACCACCCGAGCGCGAGGACCGGTCCAGGTCGGCCACCTGCAGCAGCAGGTCGCGCCGGGTCAGCTGGCCACGACGACGCACCGGGGTGGCCCGGCCGATGTCGTAGAGCGAGTCGAACGCCCCGGCCACGACCAGTCGTTCGGCCACCGGGCGCGAGACCCCGGCGCGGTGCCAGAAGTCGGACAGGGAGCCGTACGGGCGGCCGGCCACGATCCGGGTCAGCTCGGCGGCGTTGATGCCCTTGACGTCGGCCAGGGACAGCCGGATGCCGTAGGCGGAGCCGTCGGGCAGGCCGGGCACCTCACTCGGGCGCCGGGGACGCTCCCCCAGGATCTGCGGCGGCGGCTCGTCCGTGGGAGATACCTGCTCGACGCGGTAGACCGCCTCGGAGACGTTGACGTCCAGGCCGAGAACTGCGATGCCCAGGTTGCGGGCCTCGTCCAGGATCAGCCGCTTGGGGTACATGCCGGGGTCGTGGGTGAGCACACCGGCCAGGAAAGCCGCCGGGTGATGGGCCTTGAGCCACGCGGAGTGGTACGTCGGCACCGCGAACGCGGCGGC
>JBDTDW010000290.1:0-5536 GCA_039922855.1 Candidatus Nanopelagicales bacterium
CAGGCGGCTCGGCCACCAGGTCCGGTGGTCCAGGTCGATCACTGCTGCAGGGACCAGGAGTGCTCGCACCAGAAGGGTGTCCAGCAGGACCCCGAAGGCGACGAGGAAGGCGATCTGGGCCAGGAACAGCAAGGGGATCACGGCGAGAGCGGCGAACGTGGCGGCCAACACGATCCCGGCTGACGTGATCACGCCGCCCGTGGCGCGTAGCCCACGAAGGGTTCCCTCATACGTGCCTGACAGCTGTGATTCTTCGCGGACCCTGCTCATGAGGAAGATGTTGTAGTCGACCCCGAGTGCGACGAGGAACACGAAGGCGAACAGCGGTACGGACGGATCAGCACCGGGGAAGTGGAACACGTGGTTGAACACTAGAGCTGCGATGCCCAACGTCGCCGTGTAGGACAGGACAACTGTAGCTACCAGGAGCAGCGGAGCAACGATCGCCCGTAGCAGCACCATGAGGACCAACAAGATCACAATAAGTACGATGGGGATAACGATGGAGCGGTCATGTTCCGAAGTCGCCTCGGTGTCCGCCTGGCTTGCGGTAAGACCCCCGACCTTCGCATCGGCACCGGGTACGGCATGCAAGGTGTCGCGCAGGGACAGGACCGTGGTGACAGCCTCGGGGGAGTCTGCTGCCTCGGAAAGGGTCGCCTGTATCAAGACTTGGCCGTCCACGACCTTGGCCGGGGCCCCAGGTGCACCGTTTACGGTCACCGGCGCCACCGACGAAGGCAATATCCCGTCCATACCGCTTGTGGCAGTCACCACGGCTTGCAGTGCGCCTTGATCAGCAAGGATCTGAACCGGACTGCCGATCCCGGCCGAGAAATGCTTCGCAAGGATGTCTTGCCCGACAACTGAGTCCTCGGTGTGCAAGAAGACAGCGCTCTGGCTGGTACCGCTTGCCTTGAGCTGAGGCAGGAAGGCCGCAGCGCAGACCAACAGAGCCACCGTGATCGTGACCCAAAGCACGCGTGGGCGCCGCCCCACAAGACGCGAGACGCGGTCCCATATGCCCTCGCGGCCGGCGTCGGGCTCACCGAACTTCGGCCTGACTGGCCAGAAGGCAGACCTTCCGAGCAGCACGAGCACTGACGGCAGCAGGGTCAGTGCTGCGAGCAGGGACGACGCGATCCCGATAGCGGCTACCGGCCCCAGACCCCGAGTGGACTTCAGGTCTGTGAACAGCAGGCACAGCAGCGCCAGGATGACGGTCGCTCCGCTGGCCAGGATCGGAGGGAGTGCGGCACGGTAGGCCTTGCGCATCGCGTCGAGGCGATGCTCGTGCAGCTTGAGCTCCTCTCGATATCGGGCGACCAGCAGCAACGCATAGTCGGTGCTGGCACCGATGACGAGGATGAACAAGATTCCTTGGCTCTGGCCGTTCAGGTCGATGACGTTGCTGCTTGCAAGTGCGTACGTCACTGCTCCCGCCAGCGACAGGGCCAGAAGTGACGTTGTCAGTACGAGGACGGGCAGGAGCGGTGAGCGGTACACCACGATCAAGATGATGAACACCAAGAGCCCTGTTACCAGAACGAGGGTCCCGTCGATGCCTGCGAACGCCTTGGTCAAGTCTGTGGTGAACCCGGCGGGGCCGGCGACGTGAGCCGAGAGGCCGGGATGGGCCGAGGCCCGGTCTCGGATCTGGTTCACGGCACCCGCCACATCGGACTTGGCATCCAAGGGGACTACCACCTGAGCGGCGTTCTTGTCAGCGCTCAGGATCGGCCCCACGACCTCGCCCCGCAGCGATGGCAAGGTCTTCATCCAGGCAACGTCTGCTTGGATCGCGTTGAGGTCTGCCTCGCTGAGCCCCGCCTGCTGTTCGTACACCACGATCGCCGGCAGGACGTTGGCGGGGAGGAACTGAGTGGCCTGGCGTTGGACCTGCGTGGATTCGGCGCTCTCCGGCAGGAATGAGGCGCTGTCGTTCTTCTGAACGCTCGCGAGCTGGCCGATGAGTGACCCGAGCGGCCCGACGCCCACGAGCCACAGGACGAGCAGTGCAGCCGGTATCACCCACCAGCCACGTCGGCGCGGTCGATCGCCTCGACCCACTTCCGGCGTGGTCTGCGAGTGCATGGCTGTCCGTCCCTTCGGCACGACGTTCTCCCCTTCAGAGCTCGCGGTTGGAGGCAGCAACGGCAAGCCCGGCCAAAGCGTTCCGAACCGTTGCGGTCAGGTCGGCCGACTCGAGCAGGACGAGGGCCCGGCGCACGTTGGCCTGGATGCGGGACTCGACCTGGGCGCGGGCACCGCACCTGTCGATCGCAGCGGTGATCTCGGTGATCTCACCTTCAGTCAGGTCTGGTTGACCGAGTCGGGCCAGAAGTTCCACGTCGCCTGCCGGCATCAGCCATTCCGCGGTGGCGAGCACCACGGTGGGTTTGCCCGACCGGATGTCGTCGCCGACCGGCTTGCCGGTGGTCGTCGAGTCGCCGAAGACTCCCAGAAGGTCGTCGCGGAGCTGGAACGACTCGCCGATCAGCTCGCCGAAAGGTTCGAGCGCCGGATCCGGAGCGACCCCGGCCAATGCGGCTCCGAGCAGCAGTGGACCGGCCACGGTGTACCGCCCCGACTTGAGCCGACTGATGGTCCGGGCCAGGTGTGCGGAGCGCTCCTGGCGCGCCGTACCGACCAGGTCGAGGTACTGCCCGGCGAGGAGCTCCGAGACGAGCCGGCCCCAGAGCGACCGCACACCTGAGGGCAGCTCAGCAGCCAGTCGACACGCCAGCGCGAACGCGACGTCCCCGGCCAGCAGGGCGGTAGCCGATCCGTGCTGCTGGGCCGAGCCTGACCAGTCGGCGTCGCGGTGCTCGCCTTCGAAGTGCCGGTGCAGCGACGGTCGGCCTCGACGTGAGTCCGACTGATCCATGATGTCGTCGTGTATGAGCGCGAAGGCGTGGAGCAGCTCGAGTGCGGCGCAGGCTCGAACCAGATCGGACGTGGAAGAACGGCCACCCACCGACTCGAACCCCCAGTAGCAGAACCGAGGCCGTAGCCACTTTCCACCGTCAATGAAGTCCTCGAATGCCTCGAGCACACCGTGCCACGGAGCGCCTATGTCCGTCCACGTCTGCTTCTCAGCCTCGATGGTGTCAGCGAGGAACGGTCGCACGTCCTGGGCGACGAACTGAAGGTCTGGACGACTGGCCTGCGCGGCGGCGGGGGGCTGCGTCGAATGGCCACCGATGGGGACGACCCGAGCCCGCCCGTCAGGTGGGAGGAATGACGCACGCCGGCGCGGGACGACCGACGTGAACGAACGGCTAGTCGTCATCATCGCACCGGCTCCCGGGTCAGGTGGGTAGACAAGATCGACGCATAAAGCGACGCAAACGAAACAGTACGCTACGCTGACTCGAGTTGCACAACGTGGACGAGGAGACCGTGCTTAGCGTGGCAGGGGCCGGCCGGCCGGTCGTGGTGCCCTTCAGGATGTGCGAGTCCGCGCATCCCCTCTGGGCCTGTCGACCCGACGCTGCTGGAGTCCGACGGTGACGGAGGAAGCGAGCCTCAGCGCGGGGGAGATGGCCCGGCACCTCGGCGTCCCGATCACGACGTTGCGGACCTGGGACCGGCGCTACGGGCTGGGCCCGGAAGGGCATGAACCTGGGCGACACCGCCGCTACGGCACGAAGGACAAGGCGCAGGTGGAGCTGATGCGCCAGCTGGTGGCCGACGGTGTGGCCCCGAGTCGAGCCGCACGACGGGCTCGCGGAGGGTCCGGTGCTCCCGAGGAAGTGGAGACGACCGACCGGGTGACGAGTGGATCGAGGGACCAGGAGCGTTCGTACGCCTCTCGGTCTCGCGCCCTTCGCCGCGCGGCCCTGGCCCTCGATCCTGGTCAGCTGGACCGCATCCTCGTCCCCACTGTCGACGAGGGAGTGGTACCGGCGTGGACACGGGTGATCTGCCCGGCGATGCGCCACATCGGTGAACGCAATGACGCCACCGGGCACTACGTCGACACCGAGCACATGCTCTCGGCGGCCGTCACGGCTGTGCTGGCCCGAGTAACGCGACCTTCGACACGGCCCAACATCTTGCTGGCATGCGTACCGGAGGAGCAGCACGCTCTTCCGCTGGAGGCGTTGGCCGCCGCACTTGCTGAGGTGGGTCAGCCGTGCCTCACGCTCGGTGCCCGGGTCCCGATGACGGCGCTGACCGACGCGATCTCCCGGACCGGCCCGGACGCCGTCGTGCTGTGGGCGCACCTACCGGTCGGTCAGGGCCCGCTTGAGGCCGTGTTGTCTGCCCGCCCCCGGGCTGCGGTCGTTGCGGCCTGCGGGCCTGGCTGGCCCACGACGGATCTCCTTCCTGGCATCCTGCGCCCGAGCAGCTTGCGGCAAGCCGTCGCGCTGCTCGCCCCGGACCGCTGATCGGGCCTCAGCTCCCTGGCCGCGCGGTGGTCGTTCCGAGACCATGGCGCAGGTCGGCCTGTCGCTTCTCGGCGGTGTCCCGGATGTTGCTCAGCATGGGGCCGAAGATGCTGTGGTGGAAGGGCAGCATGCCTGTCCAGTAGACCCGGCCCAACAACCCACGCGGCCAGAACCGGGCCCGCTGGGTGTACAGGGATCCAAGTCCGTCGGACCGGTCCGGGTCAGGGCTGACGTGCAGCTCCAGCCACGCTCGACCGGGCAGCCGCATCTCGGCCCGCAGTCGCAGCAGCTCTGAGGGAATCCGAGCCTCCACCCTCCAGAAGTCCAACGGGTCGCCCACCCGCAACCGATCAGGGTCCCGACGCCCGCGTTGCAGCCCGACGCCGCCGACCATCCGATCGAGCCATCCCCTGACCTCCCACCCGAGCGGGAAGGAGTAGTAGCCGCGCCCTCCGCCGAGACCTTCGATCACCTGCCACAGGACGTCCGGTGGTGCATTCACTCGCGTGGACCACTCGTCCCTGTAGAGCGTCCCCCCAGTCCAGTCGGGGTCGCTCGGAAGGGGGTCACTGGGAGCGCCGGGAACGCTGGACTCCGACCAGCTGGTGATGACGTCCCCGTCGCTCGAGCGCCGGATGGCCAGGGCGACTGCACGATCGAGGGTCATGAGCCCTTCTGCGGGATCAGGCACGAGCTCGGCGATGTCGTGCTCGTGACAGACCGTCTCCATGGCCAAGGAGTCCACCAGTGGCCGCGCGAGAGCGGGTGGGACCGGGGTCACGGCGCCGACCCAGTGGCTGGACAGTGAGGGAGTCAGGACCGGAACCCGCAGCAGTCTGCGGGGCCGTAGCCCGGCTACTCGGGCGTAGCAGGCGATCATCCCTTCGTACGTGGTGACATCAGGCCCCCCGATCTCAAAATACCGGTTGGTATCTTGGGGCATGTCGAGCGCAGCGACCAAGTAGCGCAAGACGTCTCGGATCGCGATCGGCTGCGTCCGTGTACGGACCCAGCGCGGTGTCACCATGAACGGCAGACGCTCGGTCAGGTGGCGCAGCATCTCAAAGCTCGCCGAGCCCGAACCGATGATCACAGCCGCTCGTAGCTCCACGGTGGGCACCCCCGAACCGCGCAGTGTCTCG
>JBDTDW010000291.1:0-4080 GCA_039922855.1 Candidatus Nanopelagicales bacterium
CGTCGGGTCGGTCGGCTCCGCTTGCGCCAGCCTCGCCTTCACGTCGGTGACCCGCCGGGCCGCGTCGACCTCGAGCAGCCGAGCCACGACCGACGCGGCGTAGCGCTCGTCCGGCGTCTCCTTGGGCAGCGGGTCCACGGACAGCTCCAGGACGACCCGGCGGACCCCGTCGTCCGGGGCGGCCGCCAAGACCGCATCCACCCAGGCCCGGTCCGTCAGGCCGGCGGCCGCCCCACCGGCGGCCACCACCGCCTCGAAGCCGGCGCGATAGGCCGGCGCGGTGAAGCTGGCCGGCTCCATCGCGTCGACCCAGGACGCGGCCAGCTGGGGTACCTGCAGCGCGACCTTCAGTGCCTCGCGCTCGATCGCGGCCACCTTGTCCCGGGGGTCCGGTCGCGGCAGGCGCGGAGTGGGGTCGGGGGCGGACGCCTCCGTACCGGTCGGTTCCGTCACCGGCTGCGGGCGCCGCGTTGTGGTCCGCGAGGTCGAGCGGCCAGCCTCGGACACGGCCCGGTTGACCACCTCGGCCTCCATGCCCAGCCAGCCGGAGAGCTGGCGTACGTACTCCGGGCGCAGCGCCACGTCGCGGATCCGGGCCACCACCGGGGCCGCCTGGCGCAGCCCGGTGATCCGGCCCTCCGCGGACCCGAGGTCCAGACCGGACAATGACGAGCGGATCGCAAACTCGAACAGCGGCACCCGGCGATCCACCAGCTCGCGTACGGCTTCGTCGCCCTCGGCCAGGCGGAGGTCACAGGGGTCCATGCCGTGCGCCTCGATCGCGACGTAGGTCTGCGCGACGAACTTCTGGTCCTCGTCGAACGCACGCAGCGCCGCCTTCTGCCCCGCAGCGTCGCCGTCGAACGTGAACACCACGTGCCCGGTGAACACGTCGTCGTCCATCAGCAGCCGACGCAGGATCTTGATGTGATCGATCCCGAACGCGGTTCCACAGGTGGCGATCGCGGTCGTGACGCCGGCCAGGTGCGCCGCCATCACGTCGGTGTAACCCTCGACGATCACCGCCTCCTGGGACTTGGCGATGTCACGGCGCGCAAGGTCCAGGCCGTACAGAACCTGCGACTTCTTGTAGATCGATGTGTCGGGCGTGTTGAGGTACTTAGGACCGTCGTCGTCCTCGCGCAGCTTGCGGGCACCGAAGCCGATCACGTCGCCGGAAAGGTCGTGGATCGGCCACAGCAGCCGGCCGCGGAACCGGTCGTAGCCACCGTTCTGCTTGGCTACGACAAGGCCTGCAGCCTGCAGCTCAGCATCGGAAAACCCTTTGCTGCGCAGGTGCTTGGTGAGGTTGTCCCAGCCGGTTGGGGCGTAACCCACTCCGAAGTGCTCGCTGGCCTGCTGGTCGAACCCGCGCTCCTTCAGGAACGTCCGACCGATCTCTGCCTCGGGGGTGGCGAGCTGTTCGACGAAGTACGCCGCTGCAAGCTTGTGCGCCTCGATGAGGCGGGAGCGCTGGCTGTTGGACCGGGTCGGGGCGGCGCCACCCTCTTCGTACCGGAGCTGGACGTTGTATTTGTCGGCGAGCTTCTCCACCGACTCGACGAACGTCGCGTGCTCGATCTTCTGCACGAACGAGAGGACGTCACCGCCCTCCCCGCACCCGAAGCAGTAGAACAGCCCGCGACTTGGGGTGACCTGGAAGGACGGCGATCGCTCGTCGTGGAACGGGCACAGGCCCTTGAGGCTGCCACCGCCGGCGGAGCGTAGCGAGACATAGTCGCGTACGACCTCATCGATCCTGGCCCGCTCCCGCACCAGCTCGATGTCCTCGCTGCGGATCCGGCCTGCCACATCGCGATCCTACGGACCGGCTCATGGAGACCGACGCCGTCCTCCACAAGCCGAGGCCGCATCGGAGGGAGTGGCCCGTACCAGCGCCGCCGGCGATGGAGATCGTACGACGAAGACACGCCGACGATGGGCGCCGAATTGGGTTGGATGATCTCCAGTGGAGATCATCCAACCTCAACCACCAGCGCAGTCAGCGGCAGATGCGCTCGTGCCAGCGCACGACGCTGGTGTCGGTCAGGCTGGCGATCTGGTCCACCACGACCCGGAGCCGAGCGGCGTCGTCGGCGCTCTGCTCGTACGACTCGCGCAGGGCGCCGTCCAGTGCCTGGGGCGCGACCCGCTGCAGCGCGCTCGCCAGCTCGAGCATGAGCTCGCGCTGGTAGACATGGTCACGCTGCGCCACGGCGCGCTGCATCACGAACACGTTCGCCACTCCTTTGAGCACCGCGACCTCCAGCCGGGTGGCCGGTGGCACCACCAGGTCCCCGGCATACCTCGTCATCGGTCCGGGGCCGTGCACCTCGCGCGTCGCGCTCTCCGCACTGGAGCAGAACCGCCCGATCAACCGGCTCGCCAGGTTCTTCAGACCGGCCTGGTCACGCAGTGAAGCCGCGTACCCGACCGGCCAGTAGGGCTGCGATACAAGTCGTACCAGTGCATCTCGCAATTCCTCCTGCGACGCGCCGGCGGCGTATCCGGATGCGGCCGCAAGCACACCCTCGGGGTCCCCGGGCCCGGCAGCAGCCGAGAGCACACGGACGTCAACGTGCCCGGCGTGCACGGCGTCCTCGAGGTCATGAACCGAGTACGCGACATCATCGGCGAAGTCCATCACCTGCGCCTCGATACAGCGCCGGTCACCCTCGACGCCTTCCCGCAGCCAGGCGAACACGTCAGAATCGTCGGCGTAGACCCCGAACTTGCGCTCGCCGGACCGCCGCGGCCAGGGGTACTTGGTGGCCGCGTCCAGTGCCGCCCGCGTCAGGTTGAGCCCCACGCTGGCGCCCGGGCGTGGGTCGGCATCGTTGCCGAACGTCTTCGCTTCGAGCCGGGTCAGGATCCGCAGCGTCTGCGCGTTGCCCTCGAACCCGCCGATCGCAGCCGCCACCTGGTCCAGGACGTCCTCCCCGTTGTGCCCGAACGGCGGGTGGCCGAGGTCGTGCGCGAGCCCGGCCGCGTCGACGAGGTCAGGGTCGCAGCCGAGTAGTCCGCCGAGCTCGCGACCGATCTGGCCGACTTCGAGGGTGTGCGTCAGGCGGGTACGCGGGAAGTCGGCGACACCGGCGACATGGATCTGGGTCTTGGCGGCGAGGCGGCGAAAGGACGCGGCGTGCAGGACCCGGGCGCGGTCCCGGGCGAATGCCGTACGGCCGCTGCGCTTGGGTGGCTCGGCCACCCACCGCTGCACGTCACCGGGCTCGTACCCGGTCGACGCCCTGTCGTCGTCGTCCACGCCACCCGCCATGCGTACGAGCCCGCTACGCGGGTCCCACGACCTGGTCGACGGCTCGACGGTCGCGCACCAAGAACAGCAACAGCCCGGCGGACTCGCGGGCCACGTAGTCGGCGGTCAGCGATGATCCGGCCCCCGAGCGCGTCGGCGAAGGCCTCGCGTCGATCCCGAGGGCCCGCGCGATCGCAAGGCTCCTCGCCTCGTGAGCGGGGTCGGTCACGATGGTGAGCGAGGTCCAGTGATTCTCACGCATGAGCGCCGCCACGGCCTGCAGGCTCGCCAGAGTGTCGGACCCGGTCGGGATCGCTGTGACCACGTCGGCAGGCACCCCCTGGTCGGTCAGCCAGCTCTGACCGGCCTGAGCCTCGGTCGTACGGTCCCCCGGCTGCTTGCCCCCCACGGTGATGATTCGCGAGGCGACACCGGCGTCGTACAACGACTTCGCGTGCGCGAGACGCGCCTCGAGCACCGGCGAGGGCCGACTCCAGTACTGCGCCGCCCCGAGCACGAGCAGCGCGTCGGTCGGCGTTCGGTCATCCTGTCGCGAGACCAGCACCACGTAGCCCGCGCTGACCAGCGGGGTCAGCAGCACCATCAGCAGCAGGGTGACAAAGATCCTCAGCCCCCACCGCCGGCGCGGCCGTGCCGGCTCTCGCACCAGCGATGTCGAGATCGGTTTCGTCGCCGTCACCCCGACAGTCTCCCCGACACCCCACCCAGAAGCAGAATCCCCACCCCAAGGCTTCGACATCGCTCACGCATTTGTCGTGTCAGGGCCGAGCCGCGGGCGTGAAACAACAACAGCGTGAGTGACA
>JBDTDW010000292.1:0-6344 GCA_039922855.1 Candidatus Nanopelagicales bacterium
TGCGGCGCAGCGGACGACCGATGTTCGCGGTGTGCTCGACGGTCGCGGTCACTTCGCCGCCTCCTTCATGAGCTCAGAAGCCTGTTGGACCGCTTTGACGATGTTGTGATACCCCGTGCAGCGACACAGGTTTCCCCTGAGCCCCTCCCGGATCTGCGCTTCTGAGGGGTCGGGGGTCTCCGACAGCAGGTCGATCGCGGCCGCCACCATCCCCGGTGTGCAATACCCGCACTGCAGGGCGTGGCAGTCCTTGAAGGCGACCTGGACCGGGTGCCACTCACCATTGGCGACGCCCTGGATCGTGGTGATCTGGGTGCCGTCCGCCTGGACGGCCAGCAGGGCGCAGGACTTCACGCTGCGACCGTCGATCATGACGGTGCAGGCCCCGCAGTTCGACGTGTCGCACCCTACCGGGGTGCCGACGAGCCCCAACGAGTCACGCAACCAGTGCACCAACAGGGTCCGCGGCTCGACGTCGGCCTCGCGGGCCGTCCCGTCCACCGTGACGGCGATCCGTGCCATGAGGTCTCCTTCGCCGATCCGTGTCGCAGCGATCCCGACCGCAGTGGCCGGGCGCGCTGACTTACTCCTCCCTTGGACCGTACGTCCGGCGAGGGCGGCGCCGCACCCGTTCTGGCAGACCGCCGGTCAAGTGAGGATCGACCCTCGCGCTGGGGCACGGCGCGAGGCGGAGGAGATCGCGGCCAGGACCTCGTCGAGGGCACGGACGCTGTGGCCGCTGACGAACGTGTCGACGTACGGCAGCGCGACGCTCATGCCACCGGTCAGCGGCTCGAACCCGGTGCGCGCGGATCGCGGATTCACCCAGATGATGTGATACGCCAGGCGCGCCAACCGGTCCATCGCTGCGCCGAGGGTGGCCGGGTCGTCGATCTCCCACCCGTCCGAGACGATCACGACGACCGCTCCTCGCGCCACTCCCCGACGGCCGTGCTCGTCGAGGAACGCTGTGAGTGCCTGCCCGATCCGGGTGCCGCCCGACCAGTCCGGTGCGGCCCGGGCGACCGCGTGGTACGCCGCGTCCGGGCTGCCGTGGGCCAGCACTCGGGTCAGACGCGTCAGCCGGGTCGCGAACACGAAGGTCTCGGCATGCAGGGCGCGGACCGCCCCACGCATCAGGTGCAGGTACACCCGGCTGTACGGCTCCATCGACCCCGAGACGTCGGCGATGAGCACCACGCGTCGGGGCCGGTCCGTGCGCTGACGGCGAACCGGGCGCACCGGATCCCCGCCGGTCCGGTACGCCGCCCGCAAGGTCGCCCGGACGTCCAGGTGGCGCCCCGAGCGGTGCCGGCGCCTGCGCCGTGCCACCCGGCGTGGCGGGACCATCGGCAGCCGCGCGACCAGGGCGGTGATCGCGGCGAGCTCTTCGGGGGTGCACTCGCTGAAGTCGCGTGCCGCGAGCCGCTCGTCCGTGCTCACCGCCGCCAAAGCCGACTCCACGGCGTCCTGGTCCTGCTCGCCGGACGCGTCGGCTGCGGCGGCACCGAGCGCATGGGAGGACGACGGGTCGTTGCGAGCCTGGCCCGGCTCCTCGGGGCCGGACAGCCGGGCGTCCGGCGGTGGTGGGGGAGTCAGCTCACTGACCAGCTGCGGCATGTCGATGATGCCGCGGAAGACCTCCGCGAACACCCGGTCGTACTCGGGCTGCTGGTGCGGCCCGCTCAGCAGCGAGATCCTGCCCGTCCAGTACAGCTGGCGCAGGGTGGTCGGGCCGACCAGGGCGACGGCCTCGGCGAACCTGGCGCTTCGCTCGGGGGTCACCGGGACCCCGGCCGCGTGCAGCCGTTGCCCGAACGCTGCGGCGATGGCCGCGAGATCAACCATCGGCCACCCAGTCCAGGCCGCGGTCACGCGCGAGATCGTGGTCCTCTCGGTACTTCAGGACCGACCCCAGCGTCTTCTCGACCGCGGCGGCGTCCAGGGGGTCCAGGCCCAGCAACGTGATGGCGTGCAGCCAGTCGATCGCCTCCGCCACACCTGGGGGCTTCTGCGCGTCGAGGCTTCGCAGCCGTTGGACGGCGCCGGCGATCTGCGCGGCCAGCAGCGGCGGTGCCTGCGGCACCCGCAGTCGTACGATCGCCGTCGCGTGATCGAGGTCGGGGTAGTCGATCCAGTGATACAGGCAGCGCCGCTTCAGCGCGTCGTGCAGGTCGCGCGTGCGGTTCGAGGTCAAGATCACGATCGGGGGGTACGCGGCCCGGATCGTCCCGATCTCCGGGATCGTGACCGACCCCTCGGCGAGCAGTTCGAGCAGGAACGCCTCGAACTCCTCGTCCGCCCGGTCCACCTCGTCGACGAGCAGGACCGCCGGCCGGGGCCCGGGATGCTGGATCGCCCGCAGCAACGGTCGGCCCACCAGATAGTCCGGCCCGAACAGCGAGTCCTCCTCCAGGCCGACCCCCTGAGCCTCGGTGAGCCGGATCCGCAGCAGCTGGCGCGGATAGTTCCACTCGTACAACGCCTCCGAGGCGTCGATCCCCTCGTAGCACTGCAGCCGGATCAGGGGCGTGTCCAGGAACGCGGCAAGCGCCGCTGCGGCCTGGGTCTTGCCCACCCCTGCCTCACCTTCCAGCAGCAGGGGCTGGGGCAGTCGGGCGGCGCAGAACAGTGCCGTGGCCAGGCCCTCACCGGTGAGGTACCCGACCTCGCGCAGTCCGTCGGCGAGGGCGCGGGGGGAGCCGACCCGTGCGGGCAGGTCTCCGGGGCCGGTCAGCTCCTGCCTCGCCTGCGAAGCAGCCACCACAGGACTGCGAGCACGGCCACGCCGGCCAGGATGGGGGCGGCGCGCTTGAGAATAGGAGCACCGGCCGTCTCCAACAGGTCGATGGCCTCGTCCTGGTGCGGCAGCGCCGGCGCAGGTCGGTGCGGCTCATCGGGTTTCTCGGCGCCAGGCTGGGACGCACCGGATTCAGTGGGCTCGGGTTCGGGTTCGGGCGCGGTCATGAGCGCGGCGAGGTTGGTGGCGAACTTGTCGACGATGCGGGCTGCCACGTCCTGGACGACCCCGCGTCCGAACTGTGCCACCTTGCCTGTGATCACCAGGTCGGTGGTGACCTCGACCCGGGTGCTGTCGGGGGACTCGGCGTGCAGTGAGACGTGGGCCTTGGCCTGCGCGGTGCCGGAGCCGCGCGCCTCGTTGCCCGAGCCCTGGATGACGGCCACGTGAGCGGCGGCGTCGCGTTCGAGGAACGAGCCCTTTCCCTTGTAGGTCACCGTGACCGGACCCACCTTGACCTTGACCGAACCGGTGATGTCGTCACCGTCGACGGACGTCAACGTGGCCCCGGGCATGCACGGGGCCACGTGCTCGATGTCCATCAGGGTGTCCCAGGCACGGTCGATCCCGGCTGGGACGGTGAAGGAGTTGAGCAGTTCCACGGCGGCCTCCGACGTCGGGCTGGCGCGGGGGTTCCGGTCACCGCACGCTTTGGACCCTAGACCCGGTCCCGGTACTCGCGCACGGCTGTCCGCAGGTCGGCAGTCCTTTCGCCGGGATACGCTCGCCGTGCTGGTTCGTGCTCCCCAGGCCGGCAGGAGGCGCGATGCGTGAGGTGGTGCCCGACCTTGTCGCGGCGCTGGACCGTGGTGAGTCGGCCGCGGTGGCGACGGTCGTACGCACCTGGCGCTCCGCTCCTCGCCCGGCTGGTGCGGCAATGGTGGTACTGCCCAGCGGTGAGGCCGTGGGGTCGGTCAGTGGCGGCTGTGTGGAGGGTGCGCTGTACGAGGTCGGCACGCAGGTCCTGGCCGACGGTGAGCCGCAGTACGAGAGCTACGGCGTCAGCGACGATGATGCGTTCGCGGTCGGCCTGACCTGCGGGGGGATCATCGACGTCTTCGTCGAGCAGGTCTCGGAGGCGACCTGGCCCGAGCTGCGTCGGCTTGCCGCCGACATCGCCAGCGGCGAACCGGTGGCGGTGGCGACGGTCTTTCGCGGTGAGGGGCCGGTGGGCCGGCACCTCGTGGTCCGCCCCGGTGAGGTGGAGGGATCGCTGGGTGATGCGTACCTCGACCAGGTCGTGGCGGACGAGGCGCGCGGGATGCTCGAGTCCGGGGCGACGGGGACGATCTACGTCGGCACACAGGGGCGGCGGCTGGCGCAGGAGCTCGAGGTCTTCGTCACCAGCTACGCGCCGCCGCCGCGGCTCGTGATCTTCGGCGCCATTGACTTCGCGGCGGCGCTGGCAAGGGTTGGCAAGCTGATGGGCTTCTATGTCGTGGTGTGCGACGCCAGGGCGGTGTTTGCCACGCGGCGGCGCTTCCCGGACGCCGACGAGGTCGTCGTGGACTGGCCGCACCGTTGGCTCGCGACGCAGGACGTCGATGCGCGCACCGTGATCTGCGTGCTGACCCACGACACGAAGTTCGACGTGCCCGCGCTGGAGGTGGCGCTGCGTACCAAGGCTCGCTATGTGGGCGCGCTCGGGTCCCGGCGAACGCACGCCGAACGATTGGTACGACTGAAGGAAGCGGGTCTGAGCGATGAGGAGCTGGCCCGTTTGCACTCGCCGATCGGATTGAACCTCGGGGCTCGAACGCCCGAGGAGACCGCGATCTCGATCGCCGCGGAGATCGTTCTCGACCGTTGGGGCGGCACGGGTACGCGACTGGTCCACAGCGAAGGCCCGATCCACCCGGATGCGCCTCGGTGACCGGCAGGACTGCGGGCGTGGTGCTCGCTGCCGGTGCGGGTCGCCGGTTCGGAGGGCCGAAGGCACCGGTCGTCGTCAATGGTGAGCGGCTCGTGGACCACGCGGTGCGTACATTGCGCGACGGCGGCTGCGACCCGATCGTGGTGGTGCTCGGTGCCTGGGTCGGCGAGGTGGCCACGGCGCAGGTCGTGGTGAACGCTCACTGGGAGAACGGTATGGGGTCCTTGCTGCGGCACGGGATCTCTGCACTCGCCGCGCACCCCGACGTCGACCGCGTCGTCGTGAGCCTCGTCGACCTGCCGGGTCTGACCGGCGTTGCGGTCCGTCGACTGGTCGAGGACGGCGGCGACATCGGCGCCTGCACGTACCACGGCGTACGCGGGCACCCCGTGGTGTTCGCCCGCTCGCACTGGCCCGGTGTGGTGACCGGCGCGGCAGGGGACAAGGGGGCTCGGGACTACCTGCGGATCCACGCCGCGCAGGTAGTACTGGTCGAGGTGGGAGACGTCGCTGACGGTACCGACCTGGACTTCGCGCGCGAGGGCGTCGAGGTCGGCACCGACCGTGACTTGCCCGTGGGTGGGCGCCGCGGAGCGAGAGGCGCCCGATGAGCGGCGAGCCGTACCGCGCGCTTGTCGTGACGGTGTCGACGCGTACGGCAGCGGGCACCTGGCAGGATCGGTCAGGCCCGGTGCTGCGCGAGGGGCTCGTCGCGCTCGGCCTTGACGTCGCCGGACCCATCGTCGTGGCCGACGGTGATGCGGTCGCCCAGGCGTTGCGCGAGGGCGTCGCAGCCGGCTACCAGCTGATCGTCACCACGGGTGGCACCGGTCTGACCCCCACCGACCGCACCCCGGAGATGACCCGGGCAGTCATCGAGCGGGAGGTGCCCGGGATCGCCGAGGCGATACGGGCCCATGGCGTGGCGCTAGGGGTCGCGTCGGCGATGCTCTCGCGCGGTGTGGTGGGGCTCGCCGGTCGTTGCATGATCGTGAACCTGCCGGGATCCACCGGAGGTGTACGTGACGGACTGACCGTGCTCGGTCCGGTCCTCGCCCACGCTCTGGAACAGGTCCCGGGCTCGGACCACCGGGCCGAGGACCCAGGACATCGCGACTGACGCTGCGGTGACTGCGATGGGATGAAGCTGCCCGCGGTGCGCCAGACGCAGATCAGGTTTCCCACGCCGTTGATCGCGAACACCCTCCCGGCTCACCGGATCTTTACCTTCGGCGACGTAGTCTGATCCGGCGTTGCCGACGAGCGGGAAGGCCGAGAGCGGGAAGGAGTGTGCGACACGGTGGCCCCTGAACGCACCCGCCAGGCAGGTCAGTCGGAGCAGCCCCCGGTCTCGGGCCCTTGTGATGCAGCCGGCTCCCTCACGACCGCCGGCTCCGCCACCCCAGTCGAGGCCACCTCGGGTGAACCCCGCAAACCGGAGCGCCCCAGGAGCCGGGCACGTACGATCCGGCACCGCGTATGCGTGGGAGCGTTGCTGCTCGTCATCGTCGCCTTTGGCTGGTCCGCCTGGTCATTCTCCGGGTACGTACGCGACTCGCAGGGCGAGCCGATGAATGTCCTGGCCGCCGAGTGGGGCAGGGACCACCACCTCGGAGGAGTCATCGCGGCGGCGGAGAACGTCTACTACGCGCACTTCGACACCACCCCGGT
>JBDTDW010000293.1:0-4993 GCA_039922855.1 Candidatus Nanopelagicales bacterium
CGCTCCCGCGCGTGCGGCCGCCGGACCGAGGTCGTACGGCGGCTCCGGGCGACGGTGCGCCTCCACGAGCACCCGAGGACTGCGAAAGCCCCGGGACAGCACGGCCAGCCCGGCTGCGGCCCATCCCAGCCGGCCGGCGATCGCGACGAGGTCACCGGGACGGGCGCCGGAGCGCAGGACGGGCTCCCACCCGGCCAGGTCCCCGAGCGCGCTGACCCCGATCGTGACCCGCTCGCTTCGTACGACGTCACCTCCCACGACTGCCGCCCCGACCAGGTCGCACTCCTCGCGCAGTCCGTCCGCGAGCTCCAGCGCCCAGTCGCTGGGCAGATCCGGCGGGGCGCCGAAGCCCACGAGGAGGGCGGTCGGCCGGGCGCCCATGGCTACGACGTCGGCCAGGCTCTGTGCGGCCGCCTTGCGCCCGATGTCGCGGGCAGAGGACCAGTCACGGCGAAAGTGGCGTCCCTCCACCAGCAGATCGGTGGTGGCCACGACCCGTTGGTCGGCGGCCCGTACGACTGCCGCGTCGTCACCGGGCCCCACGAGGACGTCGTCGGTCGTGGTGAGCCGACCGATCAGCTCGCGTACCAACCCGAACTCTCCGAGCGAGCCCACCGTGCCCCTGGTCACCGTCACTGCCTGCCTCGCCCTCCGGTCGCACCTGCCGATAGTGTCCGTCCTGCCACGCGTGCGCTGACCCGAGGAGGACGTATGACGGTCCAGGCCTACATCCTGATCCAGACAGAGGTCGGTAAGGCAGCGAGTGTTGCCACCCGCATCGGTGAACTTAGCGGGGTGACGCAGGCAGAGGACGTCACCGGCCCGTACGACGTCATCGTGCGCGCCGAGGCGGCGTCCATGGACGAGCTCGGTGAGCTCGTCGTGAAGCAGGTGCAGTCCGTCGAGGGCATCACCCGGACTCTGACCTGCCCCGTCGTACACCTCTGACTCAGCACCTGGCTCCGACCCATCTGCTGGCTCTGAGCCCTCGTCTGGCCGGTCCCGGACTGTGCTTCGCGTTGTGCCTGCTGCTCAGCGCCTGTTCCTCGCAGCTCTCGGTCACCCCTCCGCCGCAACCGGGCGCCGACATCGCCGCTGTGTGCGCGTCACTGCAGCACACGCTGCCCACCACCGTCGCGGGCCAGTCCGCGCGCGAGACGACCCCGACCTCCACGCTCACCGCCGCATGGGGTGACCCCCCGATCGTGCTGCGGTGCGGCGTCCCGGCACCTGCCGGGCTGACCCCGACCTCGCAGGTGACGAGCGTGAACGGAGTCGACTGGTACCCCGAGCAGCTCACCGCCGGATACCGCTTCACAGCCACCGGAAGGACGGCGTACGTCGAGGTCACCGTGCCGTCGCAGTACGCGTCACAGGCGGGTGGGCTGACCCAGATCGGCCCGGCCGTCCTCGCCGCCGATCCTGTCACGGCAACAGGCTGAGCGGCGGGCGCCGGGACGCTCGGCGAACCCGCTGCCGACCTGGCAGCGTTCAGCGCAGGCCTGTGCCGCGGCGCACGGCGTCCTGCACGAGTCGATCGACGAGCTCGGGGAAATCAACGCCGGACGCGGCCCACATTCTCGGGTACATCGAGATCGTGGTGAAGCCCGGCATGGTGTTGACCTCGTTGATGAGCACCTCGCCGTCCGGGCGTACGAACACGTCGCAGCGGGCCAGTCCCTCGCACGCCAGCGCCTCGAACGCCTGGACCGCGACGGCGCGTACCCGCTCGGCCACGTCTCCCGCAAGCTGGGCCGGCACTATCAGGTCCGCGGCGTCCTCGAGGTACTTGGCCTCGAAGTCGTAGAACTCGTGACCCTCACGCACCACGATCTCCGCGCATACGCTGGCCCGTGGCACACCGTCGACGCCCGCGAGCACCCCGCACTCGACCTCGCGCGCGCCCACCACAGCGGCCTCCACCACGACGCGCGGGTCGTGAGTCCGGGCATGTTCGATCGCGTCCACCAGCTGGTCCTGCCCGTCTTCGGCGCCAAGAGCGAGCCGGGTGATGCCGACGCTCGAGCCGGCGCGGGCGGGCTTGACGAAGACCGGGCTTCCCAGCTCGCCGACCCGGGCCAGCGACCCGGCCCGGTCAGCGGACCAGTCCCGCTCCGTGAGGACGACGTACGGCGCCTGCGCCATCCCGGCCGCCGCGAACAGCGCCTTCATGTGCCCCTTGTCCATGGCGGCGGCGGAGGCGAACACGCCCGACCCGACGTACGGGACCCCGGCCAGCTCGAACAGGCCCTGGATCGTGCCGTCCTCACCCCACGGTCCGTGCAGCACGGGGAACACCACGTCGACCTCGGCGAGCAGCGCACCAACGTCGGCCCCGCCGGCGGTCATCAACCCTGGGCTGGTCGGGTCCAGCGAGAGGGCGACGGCGTCTCCCGCGGAGTCGACCGCGGGCAGCACCCCACCCACGATCGCCAGAATCTCGGGGTCGTCCGGTGCCAGCACCCAGCGACCCGACGGCGTGATCCCGACCGGCACGACGTCGTATCTGGCCCGGTCCAACGCCCGCAGGACGCTGCCCGCGGAGAGGCACGAGATCGCGTGCTCGCTGGACCGTCCCCCGAACACGACGGCGACGCGCTGGCGACGCGCGGGTCCGGGCTCTCGTGGGTCGCCCGGAGCCACCGCACCCGACCCGGGGCCGGCGTCGCCCCCTGCCACGTCCGGACGGGTCGGCTCGGGGGCACTCACGGTGGGCGAGCCTACGCCGAGCGTGCCTGCTCACGGCCGGTACCGTCGAGGTGTGACCCCGCCCCCGCAGAGCTCTTCGCCCGACCACAGCGCCGCGACCGCAGCCGGGGCACCAGACCCCGCAAGGGACCGCGCCCGCAGCGTGGCGACCGTGGTGGTGCAGGCCGGCCGGCCACCGCGTCGGCCGGACGGCCCGGTCAACCCCGACATCACCATGTCCTCGACGTACCACGCCGGTGGTGAGATCGGGTACGCCCGTACCTCCAACCCGACCTGGATGGCGCTGGAGGACGCGGTGGGCACGCTGGAGGGTGGTAGGGCACTGGCCTTCGCCAGCGGCATGGCAGCGGTCAACGCGGTGCTCGAGCTGATCCCGGTCGGGGGGACCGTCGTTGCTCCGAGCCACACCTACAGCGGCACCCGGGCCCGACTGGCGGAGCTGGCCGGGGCCGGTCGGCTGACCGTCCGCGAGGTTGCCGTGGACGACCCAGCCGAGATATCTGCCGCCTGTCCTGGCGCCGACCTGCTGTGGCTGGAGTCACCGACCAACCCGACGATGGCGATCTGCGACCTCGCCGCCGCCGCGCGAGCCGCCCACGCCGCCGGCGCGCTCGTCGCATGCGACTCGACATTCGCCACTCCCATGGTCCAACGTCCGTTGGAGCACGGCTGCGACATCGTCGTGCACAGCGCGACGAAGGCCCTCGCCGGACACTCCGACGTCCTGCTCGGGATGGTGGTCACCGCCGGCGACGACCTGCATTCGCGGTTGTGGCGGATCCGCACGCTCACCGGGGCGATCCCCGGGCCGGTCGAGGCTTGGTTGGCGTTGCGCGGCCTGCGAACCCTGGCCCTGCGCATGGAACGCGCCCAGAGCAACGCCGGCGAGCTGGCGCAGCGGCTGCAGGCGCATCCGGCCGTCACCCTCGTGCGCTACCCAGGACTACCCGGCGACCCGGGCCATGCTGTCGCGGCGCGTCAGATGACAGGGTTCGGGTCCCTCCTGTCCTTCCAGACGATCGGGACGGCCGCCGACGCCCAGGCGGTGTGCGAGCGCACGGAGCTCTGGTTGCACGCCACGAGCCTGGGCGGCGTGGAGTCCTCCCTGGAGCGCCGCCGCCGCTGGCCAGAGGAGAACGTCGAGGTGCCCGAGACCCTGATCCGGCTGTCGGTGGGCATCGAGGACGTCGAGGACCTCTGGGACGACCTCGACGCCGCGCTGCGCACGGTGGTTCCGGCAGCGCACTGAGGACCCGGCGGCGCGCTGGGCGTTCGCGGCCGCGCACGGGTCAGGAGTGCCCGGCCTCGGACCTGGTGGCCCGGGTCATCAAGCGCACCAGGGCTTGCGCCGGGGAGGCGCCGTGGTGGACAACGTTGACGACCTCCTCGGTGATGGGCATGTCGACGTCGTGCGCGCGCGCCAGATCCAGGATTGGCTGGCAGCTCTTCACGCCTTCGCACGTCTGCGTCGACTTCGCGGCGGCTTCCTCGGTCGTCAGGCCGCCGCCGAGCAGGACACCGAAGGACCGGTTGCGCGACAGCGGGGACGAGCACGTCGCAACGAGGTCTCCGATCCCCGCCAGACCTAGGAAAGTCAAGGGTTTCGCGCCGAGCGCCCGACCCAGCCGGGACATCTCGGCCAGTCCGCGGGTGATCAGCGTGGCCTGGGAGTTCTCGCCGCTACCGAGCCCGACGGCCATCCCGTTGGCGAGGGCGATGACGTTCTTGACCGCCCCGCCCAGCTCGGTCCCGATCACATCCGATGTCCAGTACGGCCGGAAATACTCTGTCGTGCAGGCATCCGCGAGCCGTTGCGCCACCGCCTCGTCGCTGCAGGCGACAGTCGTCGCCGCCGGCTGGCGCAGCGCGATCTCGCCGGCCAGGTTCGGCCCCGAGACAACGGCGACGCGCTCCATCTCGACGCCTGCGACCGCCGACACCACCTGGCTCATCCGCAGCATGGTGCCCAGCTCGATGCCCTTCATCAACGACACGAGCACGGCCTGGTCCAGCAGCTGGGTCGACCACGCCTGCAGGTTCCCCCGCAGCGTCTGTGAGGGAACGGCCAGCACCACGACGTGGGCATTTCTCAGGGCTTCGGCCGGGTCGGTCGTGGCGCGGATCGACTCCGGAAGCCCGATTCCCGGGTGATACCTCGGATTCTCGTGCCCGTCGTTGATCCGCTGTGTCACCTCCGGCTCGCGGGCCCACATCAGCACGTCGTTGCCGGCGTCGGCAAGCACCATCGCGAACGCCGTGCCCCAGGACCCGCCCCCCATCACCG
>JBDTDW010000294.1:0-10201 GCA_039922855.1 Candidatus Nanopelagicales bacterium
GACCGACAACATCGACGCCGACGGCGCGGTGATCCGCCCAGCGCGGGTGATCGCCCACGACGGCGACGATCCCTACCTGGTGGTCGCCGCCGACAAGGGCACAGCCACCTTCTCCGACATCGCCAACGGGGTGGCCGCCGAGTACGGCTTCTGGCTGGGCGACGCCTTCGCGTCCGGCGGCAGCGTCGGCTATGACCACAAAGCCATGGGCATCACCGCGCGCGGCGCCTGGGAGTCGGTCAAACACCATTTCCGCGAGATGGGCGTGAACACCCAGACCGAGGACTTCACCGTGGTCGGCGTCGGCGACATGTCCGGTGATGTGTTCGGCAACGGGATGCTGTTGTCCGAGCACATCCGACTGGTCGCTGCGTTCGACCACCGGCACGTCTTCCTGGACCCCGACCCCGATGCCGTGACCTCCTACGCCGAGCGGCGGCGCCTGTTCGACCTGCCGCGCTCGAGCTGGGCCGACTACGACCCCGAGCTGCTCTCCACCGGCGGCGGGATCTATCCCAGGACGGCCAAGTCGATCCCGGTGAGCGATCAGGTCCGCCGGGTTCTCGGGTTGCCCGAGAGCGTCACGAAGTTGACGCCCGCGGACCTGATGAAGGCGGTGCTCAGCGCTCCGGTCGACCTGGTCTGGAACGGTGGTATCGGTACCTACATCAAGTCCCGCAACGAAAGTCACGCCGATGTCGGCGACAAGGCCAACGATGCGATCCGCGTCGATGGTGCCGACCTGCGCTGCCGGGTGCTGGGTGAGGGCGGCAACCTCGGCGCCACCCAGCTCGGTCGCATCGAGGCGGCGATGCAGGGCGTACGGCTCAACACCGACGCGATCGACAACTCCGCGGGCGTCGATACCTCCGACCACGAGGTCAACATCAAGATCCTGCTCGACCAGGTGGTGCGTGACGGGCAGCTGGCCGCCGAGCAGCGCCATGGGCTGCTCATCGAGATGACTGACGAGATCGCCTCGCTGGTACTCGCCGACAACTACCACCAGAACGTCACGCTGGGCATCGCCCGGGGCCAGGCACCCGCGATGATCACGGTGCACCAACGGTTCATCAAATCGCTGGAGGCGGCCGGGGAGCTGGACCGCTCCATCGAGTACCTGCCCACCGACGCTCAGCTCGACTCCCGGGCCGCCGCCGGAGGAGGACTCACGTCCCCAGAGCTCGCGGTGCTGCTCGCGTACGCCAAGATCACGCTGACGGCCGACCTGCTCGAGACCGGGGTGGCCGACGAGCCCTGGTTCGAACGGGCGATGCGCAGCTACTTCCCCACCGAGCTGGTGGAGCGGTTCGACGACCGCCTCGATGACCACCCGCTGCGTACCGAGATCATCACCTGTGTCGCGGTCAACGACATGGTGAACCGGGGCGGCATCACCTACGCGTTCCGCGCCATGGAGGAGACCGGTGCCGGCCCGGCTGAGGTCCTCCGGGCCTACTTCGTGAGCCGAGAGGTGTTCAACCTCGTGGACTACTGGCACCGGGTCGAGTCCTTGGACGGCTCGGTGCCGACGGCCGCGCAACGCGCCCTGCACCAGGAGGCCCGGCGACTGCTGGATCGATCTACGCGCTGGATCCTGCAGGCGCGCGGGGGCACCGTTGATGTCGGGTCTGAGATCGAGCGTTTCCGGGAGCAGTCAATGCGGATTGCGCCGCTGATCCCGCAGATGCTGGTCGGGGTGGAGCGCGAGCGCCTGGTCAAACGGGCCGGGGAGATCGAGGCGCAGGGCGCGCCGGCGGACCTGTGCCTGGACGCCGCCGGGCTGCTGGACCTGTTCGGTGTCCTGGACTGCGTCGACGTCGCGAACGCGACGGGGGCCGACCCGATCGAGGTCGCGGCGCTCTACTTCGCGGTCTCGGAGCGCTACGAGGTCGACCTCATGTTGAACCGCATCACGATGCTGCCACGCGACGACCGGTGGAGCGCGCTGGCGCGGGCCGCGCTGCGCTCCGACCTCTATGGCGCGCTCGTGGGCATGACGCGGCGCATCATCGAGTCGGTGCCCGATGTCACGGACCCGATCATGCGAATCCAGGCCTGGGAGTCACGGCAGGCCGAAGGCCTGGCCCGCACCAGAGCGACGCTTGACGAGATCGCGAACCAGGACAGCTTCGACCTGGCGACGCTGTCCGTCGCGCTGCGTGCCATGCGTACGTTGGTGGCACAGGGTTCCTAGTGGTCTGTCGGTGAAATAGTACGGAGCTACGCACAGCTGTGTGACAGCGCTTGCGCTCCGGTCAGTGCCGGGCAGCCGGACGAACTGACAGCGATGGCGGTCGAGCTTGTCGGGCCACGCAAAGTGATGCAGGCCAAGGCACTGTCGATGGCTGTGCGGCCGTCAATGAGGGGATCGCTGCAGGGTTCGAGGTGGATTCGGACATGGTGCGGCGGTGAACGAGCCAGTCTCACCGATGGCGCCCGGCGTCGAGAGGCGGCACCCGTCCGGCGCACCTAATCTGACGGGGTGACTGGCGACATCAGCGGAGTCCGGCGGGCGGCTGGCACGGCGTGGGTCCAGGCGGCCGTGCTCGCCGGGGCGCAGCTTGCGGTCGGCTCCGCGTGGGGTCGACCCGACGACCCCGCGTACTACCGGGCCTTGGAGCAGGCCCCATTCGCTCCGCCATCCTGGGTGTTCGGACCGGCGTGGGTGATCGCGAAGTCGGGCACCTCCTATGCCGCGGTACGAACGCTGCGCGGTCAGTGCCGGGGCAAGGGTCGACTGCTGACCCTCTTCGCGGCGGACGCGGCGGTGTTCGTGACCTTCTCGTATGTGTACTTCCGCCGTCGGTCGCCGGTGCTGGCGGCCGTCTGGACCGTGGCCGACGCGGCCCTGACCGCCGTCCTCCTCGCGGACCTCGCACGCCAGGACAGCATCGCCGCCGCTGCCGTGGCACCGCAGGCCGCCTGGCTCTCGCTCGCGGCACCGACTGCGGTGTGGCAGGCAGCCACCAACCCCGATCCGTTGCTCGGCACGCCCGCCCTCACCGGCTCGCACGCCTGAGGGGGTCCTCGTGCCGGTCAGTGCCCGACGAGGCATGACGGGCCTGGCACCACGTACGCTCGGTGCTCGTGACCGCCCTGGACCCCGCTGATGCCATCAAGGAGCTCGACTCGACGCTGACCAGCGTCGAGACTGTGCTCGACCTGCCCGCGATGGCGGCTGATGTGGTCCGGCTCGAGGCGGCGGCGAGCGTCCCGAACCTGTGGGACGACCCCGCGGCCGCGCAGCAGGTGACGAGCCGGCTGTCGTTCCTGCAGGGCGAGCTGGCCAAGGTCCGCGCGCTGCGGGCACGGCTGGACGACCTGCCGGTGATGTTCGAGCTTGCCGCCGATGAGGGCGATGCCGACGCCAAGGCCGAGGCCGACAGCGAGCTCGACAGCGTGCGAAAGGCGATCGGGGAGCTCGAGGTCCGCACGCTGTTGTCCGGGGAGTACGACATCCGCGACGCCCTCGTGACGATCCGAGCCGAGGCCGGCGGCGTCGACGCCGCGGACTTCGCCGACATGCTGTTCCGGATGTACACCCGCTACGCGGAGCGGCACGGGTGGCCGGTCGAGATCTACGACACGTCGTACGCGGAGGAGGCCGGCATCAAGTCCGCGACGTTCGCGGTGAAGGCGCCGTACGCGTACGGAACCCTGGCCGTGGAGCAGGGTACCCACCGATTGGTCCGGATCTCCCCGTTCGACAACCAAGGGCGTCGGCAGACGTCATTCGCGGGCGTGGAGGTCATCCCGGTCATCGAGCAGACCGACGTCATCGAGATCCCCGACGACGACCTGCGCGTTGATGTCTACCGCTCATCCGGCCCCGGCGGGCAAGGCGTCAACACCACTGACTCGGCGGTACGGCTCACCCACATCCCCACCGGCATCGTGGTCTCCTGCCAGAACGAACGCAGCCAGATCCAGAACCGGGCGACCGCCATGGTGGTGCTGCAGGCCAAGCTGCTGGCACGCAAGCACGAGGAGGAGCAGGCCAAGCTCGACTCGCTGAAGGGTGACAACAGCGGATCCTGGGGCAACCAGATGCGCTCGTACGTGCTGCACCCGTACCAGATGGTCAAGGACCTGCGTACCGAGGTCGAGACAGGCAATACCACCGCGGTTCTGGACGGTGAGATTGACGACTTCATCGAGGCCGGCATCCGCTGGCGGCGCACCCGCGGCGCCTGACCGCGCTTGCGCCGCGCCGGTGCCCACCGGCGCTCGACGTACACTCACTTCCGAACTCTGCCGGGCACACTCGTCTGCCCGCTGCTGCCCGCTGAGGAGGTCCGCCGCGTGATCCGTTTCGAGGACGTCACGAAGCAGTACCCCAGCCAGACCCGCCCGGCGCTGGAGTCGATCACCGTCGAGATCGAGAAGGGCGAGTTCGTCTTCCTCGTCGGAGCGTCCGGGTCGGGCAAGTCCACGTTCCTGCGGCTGGTCCTGCGCGAGGAGCGGGCCGGTTCCGGTCAGATCCACGTCGCGGGCAAGGACCTGTCCCGGCTGTCGCACTGGAAGATCCCCGCGTTCCGCCGCCAGATCGGCACGGTGTTCCAGGACTTCCGGCTGCTGCCGAACAAGACCGTGCGCCAGAATGTCGCGTTCGCCCTCGAGGTCATCGGCAAGCCCCGCAGTCAGGTGGACAGGGTGGTGCCAGAGGTATTGGACCTGGTCCAGCTCGACGGCAAGTACGACAGGATGCCGGACGAGCTGTCCGGCGGTGAGCAGCAGCGGGTCGCGATCGCCCGGGCCTTCGTCAACCGCCCGATGATCCTCATTGCCGACGAGCCGACAGGGAACCTGGATCCGACCACGAGCGTCGGCATCATGAAGCTGCTCGATCGCATCAACCGGACGGGGACCACGGTGGTGATGGCCACCCACGACGCTGCCATCGTCGACCAGATGCGCAAGCGGGTCATCGAGCTCGAAGGTGGCAAGCTCGTGCGAGACCAGAGTCGTGGGGTCTACGGCTACGCCCGTTGACCTGATCGACCATTTCCCCCGTAGTCGCGACAAAGGACACCAGACCCTGTGCGAGCCCGCTTGATCCTGTCCGAGGTGGCCATCGGCCTGCGTCGTAACCTGACGATGACGGTCGCGCTGGTCATCACGTTCGCAGTGTCGCTGTCGCTGTTCGGCATGGCGTTGATGGTCCGCGCGCAGGTCGACACGATGAAGGACTACTGGTACGACAAGGTCCAGGTGTCGATCTTCCTGTGCGGGAAGTCGTCGGAATCTGCCAGCTGCGCCGGCGGTGCGGTGACGCAGGCGCAACGGGACCAGATCCGCACCGACCTGGAGTCCTTGCGCCCGTTGGTCGAACAGGTCTATTACGAGACCAGTGCGCAGGCCTACCAGCGCTTCCAGGAGCAGTTCAAGAACTCCCCGATCGCCGCCAACGCCAGCCCGGACGCCCTGCCGGAGTCCTTTCGCGTCAAGCTGTCGGACCCGACGCAGTACGCGGTCATCGCCACGGCGTTCGCTGGTCGACCGGGGGTCGACAGCGTCGTGGACCAGCGCCAGCTGCTGGACCGGTTCTTCTCGGTCCTGGGCGGGCTGCAGCTCGGCGCCCTGGTGATCGCCATCGTCATGATCTTCGTGACAGCCCTGCTCATCGCGAACACGATGCGGGTCGCGGCCTTCAGCCGACGACGAGAGACCAGCATCATGCGCCTGGTGGGAGCCAGCGACTTCTACATCCAGATGCCGTTCCTGCTGGAAGCCGCCATCGGGGCCGCGATCGGGGCTGGTGTCGCCGGCCTTGCCATGGTGGCGTTCAAACGCTGGGTCATCGACGGCTTCCTGGCACCGACGTTCCAGTTCACGGCGTTCATCGGCTGGGAGACTGTCCTCGGTATCCTGCCGGTGCTGCTGATCACCGGAGTTGTGCTCGCGATGGTCACCGCGCTCATCACCCTGCGCAAGTATTTGCGGGTCTAGGCGTTCGTCCTAGCCTCACCCTCTACATGAGGTCGAGCTTTCTTGACGCCTCAGAGTGATCGTGCGACTGCGGAGCGACACCAGAGGGGGTACCAGGAGGCCCGCGGGCGAGATCCGGAGAGGGCCGCGAGGGACGACCTAGGATGTCGCCCATGCTCTCGGTCCGCCGGATCCGCTCCACCGCCCTGGTCATGGGTGCGGTACTCCTGGCGTACGCGGGCGGGGTGGCCACGGGGGTCGTGGGCACCCACGGCGGTGATGCCCAGGCCGCTGCCAGCTCGAGCGCTCGCGGCGGGGCAGGGGTGCTCGACGAGGCTGCCGACCGGATCGCCAGCGAGGCGGCCAGGCCGATCAGCCGCGCGACGCTGGAGCAGGCGGCCCTTGACGGGATGCTCAAGGCGCTCGGTGACAGGTGGAGCCACTACTTCCCACCGGCGGAGTTCGCGTCCTTCACCGAGGGTCTGGAGGGTCGCTACTCCGGGGTCGGGGCCTGGTTGCGCACCGACGATGCCGGCCGGGTCATCATCGCCTCGGTGCAGAAGGGCACGCCGGCACAGGCTGCCGGGCTGATGGCCGGGGACCGGGTCGTGGCCGTCAATGGCGCCGTCCTCACTGACGCATCCGTGCTGGGCGTGACGACTTCGCTGCGGGGTCCGGCCGGCTCGACCGTGTCAGTGACGGTGGAGCGCGACGGCGAGCGGCACACGCTGCAGATCAGGCGCGGCGAGCTCGTGAGCGACGACGTGATGGTCAGCTCGCTGAAGGGGGACATCGTGGTCATCCGGGTGTCCGCGTTCACACGCGGGGTGGGTCGGCAGGTGCGCGACGCCGTTGCGGCCGCGCCGCCGGGCGCCGGGATCGTCCTGGACCTGCGGGCCGACCCCGGGGGCCTGCTGACCGAGGCGGTCGAGGTCGCCAGCGTGTTCCTGGACGGTGGCCCGGTGGTGTCGTACCAGAAGCGCGGCCAGCCCACAGAGGTACTCGACGCCCTCGGGACAGATGAGTCCACGGACCCGTTGGTCGTCCTCGTCGACGGCGGTACGGCCAGCGCCGCTGAGATCGTCGCGGCAGCCCTGCAGGACCGCAACCGTGCGGTGATCGTGGGGTCCCGGACGTACGGCAAGGGCAGCGTCCAGGAGCCGACGACCCTGTCCGACGGCTCCGCGATCGAGCTCACGGTCGGGCGGTACCTCACTCCCAGCGGCAAGTCGATCGACGGGGTGGGGGTCGAGCCCGACATCCTCGTGGCGCCCTCGCTCGGGGCCGAGGCCGCGGAAGCGCGAGCGGTCCAGGTGCTGCGCGGGCTCGTCGCCGCGAACGATGCGTCCGGGCTGGGTTGACCGTGGCGCGCGAGCGCGGGCGGGCCTTGATCGCTGCGAACAAGAAGGCCCGTCACGACTACTTCATCGAGCAGACTTTCGAGGCCGGCGTCGTCCTGTCCGGCACCGAGGTGAAGTCGCTGCGAGCCGGGAGGGCCTCTCTGGTCGACGGGTGGGCGACCGTCACCGGGGACGAGGTGTGGCTGCACGGTGTCCACATCCCGGAATACACCCAGGGCACATGGACGAACCACGCTCCTCGCCGCGTACGCAAGCTTCTGTTGCACCGCAAGGAGATCGACAAGCTGGTCCGCGAGACGAAGGAGGGCGGGGTCACCCTCGTCCCGCTGTCGATGTACTTCAAGGACGGCTACGCCAAGGTCGAGCTGGCGCTTGCGAAGGGGAAGAAGTCCTACGACAAACGCCAGACGCTGGCCAAGCGGGACTCCGACCGGGAGCTGGCGCGCGCCATGGGCAGGCGCAGCAAGGGCCACGACGATGCCGAGAGCGGCCGTAGGTGACGGGGTCCGCCCCGCTGCCACGGTCTGGCCCGGGCGCCCGTCACCGGGCGCGCCCGTCCGATGTGGATCAGATCGCCGGTTCGTTGCCCGGGACCGAGCTCGGGGTCTCCTGGGGTGACCGGCCGACCTGGAAGGTCGCGGGCAAAGGGTTCACCCTGCGCCGAGCGCCTCGCAAGGACGCGATCGATCCGGCAACGGGGCAGCCGTACGACGACCTCATCGTCATCATGACCGCGGATGCCGCGGACAAGGCGGCGCTGGTGGACGACCCGCGGCTGCCGTTCTTCACGATCGAGCACTTCAAGAACTTCAACGCCGTGCTCGTTCAGGAGTCCCGACTCAACGAGCTCGAGCGTGATGAGCTGGCCGAGGTCATCACCGAGGCCTGGGCCGCCAAGGCCCCGAAACGGGTCGCCAAGGAGTTCTTCGCGAGCCAGTAGTCGCACCCGGCCCGACAGTGCCATCACTCAGGGCAGCTCGAACACGAAGTACGCGCCGCCCTCGTCGTGCTCGATGTGCGCAGAGCCGGCCCAGTCGGCGAAGTCGTCGGTGCCCGAGCCCGGAACCACGTGCCCGAACGGGGTCCCCGCCTCGGACTCCAGGGCGCCGTGGTGAACGGTCACGCTCCCGCTCCGGCCGTCCTCGGTGGTCGCGGTGATCCGCTCTGCCGCGAAGTACGAGCGCTGCCCCTCCTGGGTGCCGGAGGACACGAGCAGAGCGACGCTCTCGCCGATCAGGCCGCTCGAGTACGTCTTGCGCATCTCGACCGCACCCGCCCACGACTCCTCGACGCCCTCGATGGACCGTGGATCCCAGCCGGTCACGGCGAAGCGAGCGATCAGTTGTGTCATGGCGGGAAGGGTAGTGGACGACGCGGATCGGGTATGACCCCAGAGCCCGGGACGGCTACACTGTGGGTACAACTGCACAGGGGGTGATCGGTTTCGACTTCGTCTGTAGTGATGGGAGAAGCGGGCCGAGGATGCCGGTTATCTCGAAAACGATCCGGCAAAAATCACAAGCGCCAACACACAGCGCAACGATTTCGCTCTCGCCGCCTGAGGCGAGACCCGAAATCCGTCAGACCGGGGACGTCTCCGCCCCGGACCCTGGCGTCGACTAGGAGACTTCACCAACGGACCCGGTCACGGGGGCCTGCGGAACACTAAACAGTGACTGAGCCTGGTCGGCAGCGTGTCCGTGCGACTGCCGGGGCTGAGAAAACCGACCACGGACTGCGCCCGGAGAAGCCCCTGATCGCCACCGAAGGACCGGGGTTCGATTCCCCGCACCTCCACCAACCATGGGGGGTTAGTGAAAATGCTGGCCTCCCGTTATCGGAAATACCTGTCGGTCCGAGTCCGTGTGGGCTCGGCCCGACAGTTGTTTCCGCGGTTGGTTCATTCCGCGATGGCCTGCGGCGATGCAGAACGGCACGTCGGCGCCCTACTTGTCAGGCTGCCAGTCGTCCCAGTCGGACCACCAACCGGCGTCGGCGTCCAGATCCGCGGCGACCCGCTCGGCCTCGTCCGCGATCCCTGCCCGTTCGGCTGACGTGATGCGACCCGATGCGACCATCTCGTCTGGGTCCTCGACGTCCTTCCAGTGCCACGAGGAGCCATCGCCAGGCACCACGATGTCGAGCCCTAGGTCTGCGGTCTCGAACGTGCCGCCGCCTGATGCATCGACGCGCCGAACGAAGGGCTGCTGGAAGTAGATGTACCAGTGGGTGAACCGCTGTTCTAGGTCGAAGAACTTCCAGACGGCATGCGCGTCGCCCTCGCGTTGCAACTGGAGCACGGTGCTGCCCCTCCATACCTGATGCGCTGCCCAAGGATGTGCGCCGAACGGATGAGGGAAGAAGGTGAACCGAGTTCCTGGTTTCAGCAGGACTGCCAAACATGTTCCGCTGTCCGCCACGACCGTCATCGGCTGCTCCATCCACGGCAGGCCGTGCAGCATCTCACGACGCCAACTGGTCGCCCCGCACACGAAGTG
Source organism: Candidatus Nanopelagicales bacterium (assembly GCA_039922855.1). Lineage (GTDB taxonomy): Bacteria > Actinomycetota > Actinomycetes > S36-B12 > CAIYMF01 > JAFIHG01. The sequence goes on from JBDTDW010000294.1 coordinate 9,791, forward strand.
AGTTGGCGGGCGCAGCATGAAGCGAGGCTATCCCGGCCCTACTCGGTCGATGAGGCCCTGTGACGCGGAGTTGAGAGCAAGGGAGAGCGCGATCAGCACTTCGGGGCGGCCATCGCTAGCCATCTTGACAAGTTGAGTTTGTAGTACAAACTAGATCCGTGACCACAGCAGACGAGGCCAACTCGATCCTGAGCACCGTCGACGCCGCCGCTCGGAAGGTGCGAGCAGCACGTCCGAGCCGAGCCGTGCCGCTGCTCGTGCTTGGCCTGGTCATCGTGGGTGCGATGCCCTTCTACGTGCTCGCCGACACCTGGAACCAGGAAAGTTCAACGATCAGCCAGTTGTCCGCGTCCCTCGGCGGCATCATCGGAACACGGGGCGGAGCATGGACTGGCCTCTACTGGCTGATCG
>JBDTDW010000295.1:0-10972 GCA_039922855.1 Candidatus Nanopelagicales bacterium
GTGTACTCAAGGGCGAGGTCAAGGACGTCCTGCTGCTCGACGTCACCCCGCTGAGCCTGGGCATCGAGACCAAGGGCGGCATCATGACCCGCCTGATCGAGCGCAACACCACGATCCCGACCAAGCGTTCGGAGATCTTCACGACGGCCGATGACAACCAGCCCTCGGTGCTGATCCAGGTCTTCCAGGGCGAGCGGGAGATGGCGGCGTACAACAAGAAGCTCGGCACGTTCGAGCTGACCGGGCTGCCGCCGGCACCGCGTGGCGTGCCACAGATCGAGGTGACGTTCGACATCGACGCCAACGGCATCGTTCACGTGACGGCCAAGGACCTCGGCACCGGCAAGGAGCAGAAGATGACGATCACCGGTGGCTCCGCGCTGCCGAAGGACGACATCGAGCGCATGATGCGTGACGCCGAGGCCCACGCTGAGGAGGACAAGAAGCGCCGCGAGGACGCCGAGGTACGCAACAGCGCTGAGTCGTTGCTGCACCAGACGGAGAAGTTCATCGCGGACAACGGCGACAAGCTCCCGGAGGACGCCAAGTCCAACGTCGAGGGTCCGCTGGCAGAGCTCAAGACCGCCCTGGCCGGCGAGGACGTCGACGCGATCAAGGAGGCCGCCGAGAAGGTCGCGACGACCTCACAGGCGCTCGGTGCTGCGCTGTACGCACAGACCTCGGCGGAGGGCGCGAGCCCCGGCGGCAGCGCCGACGGCGAGGCCACCCCTGCCGGCGAGGACGAGGTCATCGACGCGGAGATCATCGACGAGAGCGAGCAGAAGTGACCGAGCCGAGCGGCGGGTTCTCGTTCCACGACAAGCGCCGGATCGACCCCGACACCTTCGAGGTACGGGAGCAGCCCAGTGCTGCTCCCGTACCGTCCGAGGAAGTCGGCGAACCTGAGATGCCAGGCCCGCCCGATGCCGGGACAGCCCCCGGTACCGGCGACCTGGACGTGCGCGATGTGCAGATTGCTGAGCTCACGGCCGACGTGCAGCGCATCCAGGCGGAATACTCCAACTACCGCAAGCGGGTCGAGCGTGACCGCACCCTGGTGCGCGAGCAGGCAGTCGCGTCGGCGTTGGCCGAGCTGCTGCCGGTGCTTGATGACATCGACCGGGCGCGTGCCCATGGCGACCTCGAGGGTGCGTTCAAGAGCGTCGGGGAGGCGTTGGAGACCACGGTGCTTCGACTGGGGCTGACCCGGTTCGGGGAGCCTGGGGACCCGTTCGACCCCACCGTGCACGAGGCCATCGCACTGGAGTCCTCCGACGAGGTGACCGGACCCACCACCACGGCCGTGCACCAGCGCGGCTACACGTTCGCCGGCCGCGTCGTACGGCCGGCCGTCGTGTCAGTGACCGAACCCGCCTGAACCGCCACGGCAGATCCGCAGGAACAGGAAGGAGGTTCGGCCCAGGTTGAGCACCAAGGAGTGGATCGAGAAGGACTTCTACAAGGTCCTCGGCGTTCCCAAGGACGCCTCGCAGCCCGACATCAAGAAAGCATTTCGGAAGCTGGCCAAGGCCAACCATCCGGACTCCCACGCCGACAACGCCAAGGCTGAGGCGCGCTTCAAGGAGGTCACCGAGGCCAACGACGTCCTGTCAGATCCCAAGAAGCGCAAGGAGTACGACGAGGCGCGCGCCCTGTTCGGCTCCGGCGGCCTCGGCCGTGGGGGCTTCGGCGGGTCGTCCCGTCCGGGCCCGGGTGGGTCGACGACGTTTGACCTCGGCGACCTGTTCCGGGGCGCCGGTGGTTCCGGGACCGGTGGGCTCGGCGACGTCTTCGGGGGGATCTTCAACCGTGGTGGCGGCGCCCCGACGACCGGACGTCGTCCCCGGCGCGGCGCGGACGTCGAGAGCGATGTCTCGCTGTCCTTCGATCAAGCACTGGACGGTGTGACCGTCCCGTTGCGGCTGTCGAGCGACGGGCCCTGTCCCACCTGTCACGGCACCGGCGCGCGCGCCGGGACCGTGCCGCGCATCTGCCCGGTGTGCGACGGCGCCGGTCAGGTCATGACCAATGCCGGTGGCTTCGCGATCCCCGAGCCCTGTCGGGAGTGCCGTGGCCGCGGGCTTGTCGTCGACGACCCCTGCGCCACGTGCAAGGGGTCTGGGCATGCGCTGTCCTCGCGCACCGTCCAGGCGCGGATCCCAGCCGGTGTCAAGGACGGCCAACGGATTCGGTTGCGCGGCAAGGGCGCGGCCGGGGAGAACGGCGGCGATGCCGGTGACCTCATCATCGGGGTCAAGGTGGCACCGCACCCGGTCTTCGGCCGTAGCGGTGACAACCTCACCGTCACCGTGCCGGTCTCGTTCGACGAGGCCGCCCTCGGTGCCCAGATCACGGTGCCGCTGCCCACCCACACCAGCGTGACCCTCAAGCTGGCGGAGGGCACAGCCAACGGCCGCACCATGAGGGTGCGCGGTAAGGGCGTACGTCGCAAGGACGGCACGCAGGGCGACCTGCTCGTAACCATCGACGTCGTCGTACCCACGACACTGTCGGTGGCACAACGCGAGGCGCTGCAGGCGTTTCGGGACTCCACCCCAGGTGCGGACCCGAGGGCCGCCCTACTGGCCAAAGCCGGGGTCCCGCCCCGGCCGGCCAGTGGGACCGCAGCGGCACCCCGGTCCGGGACGACGGCCGCCGGGCCTGCGGAAGCGCAGGGCGCCCCGGAGGAGGCAGCGTCATGACCAGCGATGCCACCGTCGGCGGCTACGAGCCCGACGACGGCTCCCCTGTCTTCACCATCTCGATCGCGGCGCAGATCGCGGGGCTGCACCCGCAGACCCTGCGGCAGTACGACCGGCTCGGCCTCGTCTCACCGGACCGGGTCGGCGGCCGCAACCGGCTGTACTCACTGCGCGACATCAGTCGGCTGCGCGAGGTGTCACGCCTCTCGGCCGGCGGTGTCAACCTCGCCGGGATCCACCGGGTGCTCGAGCTCGAAGCCGACATCGATCAGTTGCGACTGACCCTGGAGCGGCTGCAGCAGCGCCTGGACTCCCGGCCGTCCACGGCCCTGGTGGTCTGGCGTCCGACCCGTGCCCGGAACACCTGACACGGGGCCCCAGAGAAGACCAGCACCACCAACACGATCCTGACAAGGCACCAACGAGGGGAGCACGCCATCACCGACCTACAGCTGACCACCAAGAGCCAGGAGGCCATCGCCGGCTCGGTGCGCCGCGCTGCGGCAGACGGCCACAGCCAGGTGGAGCCACGGCATCTGCTCGCGACCCTTCTCGCGCAGGGCGAGGGCATTGCTGCCGCGGTGCTCGACGCCGTTGGCGTCGACCGCGCCGCGCTCGCGCGCGAGGTGGACGCGGCGCTGGCCGCCGCCCCGAGCGCGATGGGCACCAGCGTGCAGACGCCGACGCTGGCGCCTGCGACCTTCCGCGTCCTTCGTGCCGCCCAGGACCTCGCGGGCGGCCGCGGGGACGACTTCGTGTCGACCGAGCACCTGCTGGTCGGACTCGCCCAGGACGGTGGCCCGGGGGTCGCCGACCTGTTGGCCGCCCGGGGAGCGACCCCTGCGGTGCTGACCGACAAGATCGCCGAGGTACGTACCCAACCGGTGCGCACCGCGGACCCCGAGGCGAGCTTCCAGGCGCTGGAGAAGTACGGCGTCGACTTCACCGCGCTGGCCCGCGAAGGCAAGATCGACCCCGTCGTCGGACGGGACGCCGAGATCCGCCGCCTGGTGCAGGTCCTCTCGCGGCGAACGAAGAACAACCCCGTGCTCATCGGAGAGCCCGGCGTGGGCAAGACCGCTGTGGTGGAAGGCCTCGCGCAGCGGATCGTCGCCGGCGACGTACCGGACTCGTTGCGCGGCAAGTCGTTGATATCGCTGGACCTGGGGGCGATGCTGGCCGGCGCTCAGTACCGCGGGCAGTTCGAGGAGCGGCTGAAGTCCGTCCTCGACGAGATCAAGGGCAGCGACGGACAGGTCATCACATTCATCGACGAGCTTCACACAGTCGTCGGCGCGGGCGCCACGGGCGACTCCGCCATGGACGCCGGCAACATGCTCAAGCCGATGCTGGCCCGCGGGGAGCTGCGGATGGTCGGGGCGACGACGCTCGACGAGTACCGGCAGCGCATCGAGAAGGACCCGGCACTGGAGCGACGGTTCCAGCAGGTGTTCGTGGGCGAGCCCAGCGTCGAGGACACCATCGGGATCCTTCGCGGCATCAAGGAGAAGTACGAGGCGCACCACAAGGTTGCGATCGCGGACTCCGCACTCGTCGCGGCGGCAACCCTGTCGGACCGCTACATCACCTCACGCTTCCTGCCGGACAAGGCGATCGACCTCGTCGACGAGGCGGCGTCCCGGCTGCGTATGGAGATCGACTCCTCGCCGGTCGAGGTCGATGCGCTGCAGCGACAGGTGGATCGCCTGCGCATGGAGGAGCTCGCACTGGAGCACGAGACCGACGCGGCCTCGGAGGAGCGGCTGGACAAGCTGCGCGCCGACCTCGCCGACCGCAGCGAGGAGCTCACCGCGCTGCGGACCCGCTGGGAACAGGAGAAGTCCGGCCTCGACCGGGTGGGCGAGCTGAAGATCCGCCTCGACGAGCTGCGGATGCTCGCCGAGCGCGCGCAGCGCGACGGGGACTTAGAGCAGGCCTCTCGGCTGCTTTACGCAGAGATCCCGACGCTGGAGTCCGAGCTGACTGCGGCGATCGCTGTGACCGGCGACCGGGAGGGGATGGTCCGCGAGCAGGTCGGTCCTGACGATGTCGCGGAGGTCGTGTCCGCGTGGACCGGGATCCCGGCCGGGCGCATGCTCGAGGGTGAGACCGCGAAGCTGCTGCGCATGGAGGAGGAGCTCGGCAAGCGCCTCATCGGTCAACGTCGTGCGGTGAGTGCGGTTTCGGACGCTGTGCGGCGCGCGCGGGCCGGGATCGCCGACCCGGATCGCCCGACCGGCTCGTTCCTGTTCCTCGGGCCCACCGGCGTGGGCAAGACCGAGCTGGCGAAGGCGCTGGCGGAGTTTCTCTTCGACGACGAGCGCGCGATGGTACGTATCGACATGAGCGAATACGGCGAGAAGCACTCCGTGGCAAGGCTTGTCGGCGCACCTCCCGGCTATGTCGGCTATGAGGAGGGCGGTCAGCTGACCGAAGCCGTGCGCCGGCGTCCGTACGGTGTCGTGCTGCTCGACGAGGTCGAGAAGGCCCACCCTGAGGTGTTCGACATCTTGCTGCAGGTGCTGGACGACGGCCGCCTGACCGACGGACAGGGCCGTACGGTCGACTTCCGCAACGTCATCTTGATCCTGACCTCGAACCTCGGCTCGATGTTCCTGGTCGATCAGAGCCTCGACGAGCAAGCCAAGCGCGAAGCCGTCATGAACATGGTTCGGACCTCGTTCAAGCCGGAGTTCTTGAACCGGCTCGACGACATCGTGCTGTTCGACGCGCTGTCCACCGAGGACCTGTCACGGATCGTCGGGATCTCGGTCGACCGGCTTGCCGAGCGGTTGGCCGGACGTCGACTCGGGCTGCAGGTGAGCGACGACGCCCGCGAGTGGCTGGCCCTGGCCGGATACGACCCGGTTTACGGCGCCCGCCCGCTGCGCCGGCTGGTCCAGACAGAGATCGGCGACAAGCTGGCACGAGCGCTGCTGGCCGGCGAGATCCGGGAGGGCGACATCGTCACGATCGACGTGGCCGACGACAACACCAGCCTGATCTTGCGCTGACCCCGCGCCCACTGCGTGCCGGAGAAGGGAGAGCGACGGTCGCTGGGAGGCGTTGCGGGGGTGGTTCAGCGAAAGCAGCGTGCGAGGCGGTCGACAGCCTCGGACAGCACCTCCGGGCGTTTGCAGAAGGCCCAGCGTACGTAAGGCTTTCCGGCCTCCGGGTCGTCGTGGAACGCCTCGTGCGGGATCGCGACCACGCCGGCTCGGCCTGGCAGGTCGCGGCAGAACGCCCAGCCGTCCTCGTACCCGAGCGGCCGCACGTCGGTCGTCGCGAAGTACGTCCCCTGCGGCACAGTGACGGACAGCCCGACGGCGGCGAGCCCGGCGCAGAGCAGTTCGCGCTGGGACTGCAGCTGGTCGGCGAACTCGCGCCAGTAAGAGTCCGGCAGAGCGAGGCCTTCGGCGACGGCCCACTGGAACGGCCCGCTCGACACGAAGGACAGGTGTTGGCGTACGACCCGGACCGCGGCGATCAGATCAGCAGGGCCGGTTGCCCACCCCACCTTCCAGCCGGTCATCGACAGCGACTTGCCGGCACTGCCGATGGTCACGGTGCGCTCGGCCATCCCCGGCAACGTCGCGAACGGCACGTGTGTCGAGCCGTCGAACACAAGGTGCTCGTACGCCTCGTCGCTGATGACCACAAGATCGTGGCGTTCGGCGACGAGCGCGATCTGCGCGAGCTCGTCTTGCGTGAACACGGTTCCGGTGGGGTTGTGGGGGGAGTTCAGCAGGAGTACGCGGGTCCGGTGCGTGACGGCACGCTCGAGCGCTGCGGCGTCGGGCCGAAAGCTCGGACCGGCCAGCGGGACGCTCACGCGTGCAGCCCCGGCGAGCGATGTCGCGGCAGCGTAGAGGTCGAACCAGGGCGAGAACATGACAACCTCGTCGCCCGTCTCGACGAGCGCGAGGAGGGTCGCGGCTATCGCCTCCGACGCGCCGGTCGCCACCACGACGTCGGTGTCAGGATCGACGTCGAGTCGGTAGAACCGTTGCTGGTGCTGGGCTATTGCCCGGCGTAGCTCGGGCACACCGTTGACCGGAGGGTACTGGTTACCGCGACCCTCACCGATGGCCCGGATCGCGGCCTGCTTGACTACGTCCGGCCCGTCGGTGTCCGGGAATCCCTGCCCCAGGTTGATCGCACAGGTGCGCGCGGCGAGCGCACTCATCTCGCCGAACACTGTCGAGGTGTGTTCGCGCATGCGCGCGACCAGTGGCGGCGTACGACGACCCATCCCGCGAGGGTACGGCCCCCACAGCACCAACCGGCCGCCGCGCGTTTCCCTGCCCTCCTCCTGACGCACGTCGCTCACACCCTTGTCGTTTTCGAGCCCGGAAACGGGCCCTGGAACGACAAGCGCGTGAGCGACGTCGGGTGCAGCGGTACTGTCGCGCGTCGTGGAGCCGCGTGGCACGTTGGTCGTGACCGGTGGCTCGCGCGGGATCGGTGCGGCCGTCTGCGTGGCCGCCGCGGCGGACGGCTGGGACGTGGTCGTGGACTTCGCGCGGGACGAGAGAGCAGCCTCGGCCGTCGCAGACCGGATCGAGGCGGTCGGCGGGCGGGCCCTCACGGTGCGAGCTGACGTCGCAGATCCAGGCGACGTACGCCGGCTCTTCGACCGTGCCGCGAAGTGGCGCGGCCCGCTGCGCGGACTGGTCAACAACGCGGGGATCACCGGCGGGCAGGCCCGCGTGGACCAGCTCGGTGAGGAAGCGTTGAACGAGGTGCTCGCGACAAACATCGCCGGCCCGTTCCGGTGCGCGGGCGAGGCGGTGCGCCGGATGTCCTCGCGGTACGGCGGCACGGGCGGTTCGATCGTCAACGTGTCCTCTCGCGCGGCGGTGCTCGGAAGCCCCGGGGAGTGGGTGCACTACGCGGCGTCGAAGGCCGCGCTGGACGCTCTGACCGTCGGGTTGGCGCGCGAGGTCGCGACCGAGGGGGTGCGCGTCAACGCCGTGGCCGTAGGGCTCGTCGACACCGAGCTGCACGCGGCAGCCGGCGACCCGGGCCGGCCCGGGCGTATGCGTCCGACCATCCCGATGCAGCGATCCGGAACGCCTGAGGAGGTCGCGGAGGCGGTGCGCTGGCTGCTGTCGCCGGCCGCGTCGTACACCACCGGTACCGTCCTGGCCGTGTCCGGCGGCCGCTGACCCACTGCTGTCCCCGGGGTTCACCGGCATTTGATCGACGACACGCCGTGATTCGAGCCGAAAGATCGACCAAACGCCGGTGAACCTCCCGAGATCGAACAAGCGCCGGTGAACCTCCCGGGATCGGGGTAGAGGTGATAGGTCAGGGGCGCGGGTCCAGGAGCGCGCCCAGCGCTGTGGCCAGGGTGCTGGGTGCCAGGTTGCTCACCTCGACGAGCCGCCAGCCGCGCAGCCTCGCGTGGTCGATGGTCGCAGCTGCGGCGGCCGGGGACGCCACGCAGACGACCGGCGCATCGGGCCAGTCGCCGACCGCGGAGTCGGCAGCGGGGAAGTCGGCGTCCACGAGTACGTAGCCGGCCACCTGGCGCCGCGCGGCCCGCTGGCTGAACCCGAGGGCCGGAGCCAGCGCGCCAGAACGGCCGCCGAGCACCAGCAGGACCGGGCCGCGCGTCGAGCTGGTCGACAGTTGTACGGCGACATACGCCACCCAGTGCGCCCGCACGGTTCGCTCGTCGTCGCCGGGCTCCCCGGCGGGAATGTCCACGACGGTGACGGTCGGTCGGCCCGCCTCACCGGAGCTGCCCACGAGCTCACGAGAACTGCCCACGAGCTCGGCGGGCACGTTCCCGAGCTCGGCGGTCTGCCGGCCTCTCGCGGTGAGGTTGTTCCCCAGCGCAGGGGCGTCAACGACCGGCGGTCCGGACAGGGCCTGGAGCAGGCCACGGCGGTCGTACGACGTCGGGCCGACCAGCTCGGGGCACAGCACGATCGTCTCGACCACCACGTGCCCACTTTGCCTGAGTGCCCGCGACCCGCCCCCGTAGGGTCGGAGGGTGACCGAGCCGCGCACCGCCCCGCCCGCCGACCTCACTCCTCGCCAGGCCGCCGACCGGGCCGCGCTGCGCCAGGGGATCCTGGACCGGGCGGTGATCCACGGGCCGGTCGTACTGTCCAGCGGCCAGCACGCGGACTACTACGTTGACCTGCGACGGGTCACGCTCGACGGCGAGGTCGCTCCGCTCGTCGGCCGGGTCATGCTCGACCTGACGGACGGACTGGACTTCGACGCGGTCGGCGGGCTCACCCTGGGCGCGGATCCGGTCGCCTCGTCGATGATGTACGCCGCCGCAGAACGTGGTCGGCGTCTCGACGCCTTCGTCGTACGCAAGTCGGAGAAGGCCCACGGGCTGCAGCGCCGGATCGAGGGGCCCGACGTCGCAGGTCGCCGGGTCCTGGCGGTGGAGGACACCTCGACGACCGGTGGGTCGGTGCTGACAGCGGTCGAGGCGCTGCGCGCTGCCGGGGCCGAGGTCGTGGCGGTCGCCGTGATCGTCGAGCGTGGGGCCGCGCCGGCGGTGGCGGCGGCCGGCCTGCCCTACTACGCCGCCTACCAGCTCGCCGACTTCATGCTCTGAGCGCGACCGGCCCACAAACGCGACCGGCCCAGAAACCAGCGACGCGCTGATGGGCCCAGCGGCGGGCTGACTGGCCTTGACAGACACCAACCTGCCGTAGGGCCTGCGGACATCTCGGAGCCGTGACAAGGGTGCGCCGCCGGGTCATCGCTCGCCACCAGGCAGTGGGCACCCCGGGTGCGCCGGGCCCTGCGACCTCGACCGGTCCCGAGGACCGGTGCCGGCCCACCTGCGACCCGCGTGGGCGCGGCGGGATCCGCGTCCTGCCACGCCCGTCGCGAAATCGATATGGAGCCGGGGCTCAAGTTGTGCCCGTGGGGTGCCGAGGGCGCAGTGGTGGGAGTGTCTCGCGCGTCGGCACCTGCCCGGCATGGGCTGCCGGCGCAGCGACCCCAGCATGTGCTGCGCCTGCTCTGGCGCCGCCGGCGCCGCCAGCAGGCTCGTGAGGCAAGATTTCGGGACTACCTGCGCGCGATGGGCTGGACCGCGGACGAGCACACCGGCGTCCTGGTCGGTGAGATGGCCGGATGGCCGTTGACCGCGTACGAAGATGCCCGGGGCCGCAGCATCATCGAGTTCCGGGCACCCGCGGCGATGTCCCCGGTCCTGGCCCGTCCCCGCCCGCGCGGCGGCCCGATCGTGATGGAGCAGGACGGCCTGACCGTCCTCATGACCGGTGACCCCGACTTCGACGAAGCCTACGAGGTTCGGGCTGCTGAGCCGTGGTTCGCGTACCTGGTCCTGGGCACCGAAGTTCGGCGCGGGCTGCTCGCGGCGCCCCCGCAGGAGTGGTCCATCGAGGGAGCCCGGCTCACGGCGATCGGCCCGCACCTGGACGACCCGCTGGACCTGCTGGCACGGACCGGGTCCCTCGCTGCGGTGCTGGAGAGCGTGCCCTGGCAGGCGTACACCGACACGACCGTGCCCCCGCAACGTGCGGCGGTCGTGGCCGCGATGGCCGGTCGCGAGCCCCGGCTCACCCACGCCCAGGCGACCGCACTGTCCCAGCCCGACTGAGCGGGGTTGCCCCGCAACGCCACGGTCGGCGCTCCCGAGCGCGGCCGGCCGGCGCAGCAGCGCAGGACCACAATGGGGGTATGTCGTACCCCGATGTTGCCCCGCGCGCTTCGTGAGCGGCGAGTCGACGGGGACGCCCGATGGACCAGACGACGACCCGGCCGGGGAGCTCGACGGTGTGTCGTCACCGTTGACGCCGTCGGTGCCCGGCGCTGCGCGTAGTTCCTCGCGAATGACGCGCAGCGCATCCGTGTGGCTGCGTCGGACCCTGGGCCGCGCCCTGGCCGGACTGCGTGCTGCCCCCTACCTGCGCAAGTGGGCCGTTCTGGGCATCGCCATCGGCATCGTCGCTGGCCTTGGTGCAGTCGCGTTCATCTCCGCCCTTCGGTTCTGCACGTGGCTGCTGCTCGGTCAGATCGGCGGATATCAGCCGGCAACGACCTTCGGCGAGGGCGGCGTCGGCCCGGCGACCGACTTCACCCGCCCGTGGGCGATCCCGCTGGTGGTGGGTGTCGGCGGACTGGTGTCCGGGCTGCTGGTCTTCGCCCTGGCGCCGGAGGCGGAGGGTCACGGCACGGACGCGGCGATCGCCGCCGTGCACCACAACCCACGTGGCATGCGGGCCCGGGTCACCGTGGTCAAGATGGCCGCGTCGGCGATCACCATCGGC
>JBDTDW010000296.1:0-7823 GCA_039922855.1 Candidatus Nanopelagicales bacterium
GCGGTCGAGCGGGTGGTGTTCGCCCTGGTCGCCCAGCGTGCACTGGAGCCGGGCAGCAAGCTGGCCGGTACGAAGTGGGTCGCCGAGCGGGTCGCGATCGAGGGCTGCGCAGGCTTCTCCGACGACGCCGCGTATGCGGCGATGGACTTCCTGCTCGAGGCACTGGACGAGATCGCCGCCGAGATCTTCAGCTCCGTCGCGCACCTGCTCAACCTCGACCTGGACATCATCTTCGTCGACACCACCAGCACCTACTGGGAGGTCGACGGCGCGGACGAGCTCGCCGACCTGCAAGACAACGTCGATGACGACGGGATCACCCGACCGGTAGAGAACGGGGCGCGGGCGTTCGGGCACTCCAAGGACCACAGAGTCGACCTCCCACAGGTGGTGATCGCGATGGCTGTCACCCGCGACGGCGTCCCGGTGCGGTGCTGGACGTTCCCGGGCAACACCAACGACACCTCGATCATCCGGACCGTGAAGGACGACCTGACCGGCTGGAATCTGCACCGGATGGTCTGGGTCGCCGACCGCGGCTTCGCCTCCGCCGCGAACCGGGCCTACCTGACCCGCGGAGGTGGGCACTACATCCACGCCGAGAAGCTCCGCAACACCAACAGTGAGGCCGCCGTCGCGCTGGCCCGCCCGGGCCGCTATCGGAGCGTCGCGGGGAACCTGCGCGTGAAGGAAGTCGCCGTCGCACCAGGCGGCAAGGGCGATGCCGACCAGGGCGCTCGAGCCCAACGGTTCGTGGTCTGCCACAACCCCGACCAAGCCGACCGCGATGCGACCGTCCGCAGCCAGCTCGTCGCGCACCTTGAGCAGCTCATGGCCGGCTCCGATGCGTGGACCGAACGGCGCCGCGACGAGTTCGTCGGGAGCCTGAAGGGCAAGCCCGGCCTGCGGCGTTACCTGCGCCGCACCAACGGTGGGCTGCTGCGCGTCGACGCAGCCGCGATCAAACGCGAGTCCCACCTGGACGGCAAGTGGCTGCTGCGCACCAGCGATGCCACCCTGACCCCCGACGACCTGGCGGCGGCCTACAAGACCTTGCTGCAAGTCGAACGTGGCTGGCGTGACATGAAGGGCGCCCTCGGACTGCGGCCGGTGTTCCACCACCGCGAAGACCGGATCCGCGCCCACGTCCAACTGTGCTGGCTCGCCCTGCTCCTGATCCGCATCGTCGAGAACGCTACCGACGACACCTGGCGCAACGTCCGCGACGAACTCGAACGGATGCACCTGATCACCCTCGCGACCGCAGACGGCCAGGTCGCACAACGCTCCGCGACAACCCCCGGCCAGAAAACGATCCTCACCGCGCTCCAACTCGGCGAGCCCGCCCGCTTCCTCGACTTCACGCTCCCCAGCGACTGACCCGTGGCCTCCACCCAGACCGGGCCTGTGGACGTGTAGTAACACGACCCCACACGCCCATTTCGGCATAACCGCAGGTCACAAACCAGATTCAGGCCATCGTGTGCTCACGAACTGCGGAACTCGGGACTGGTAGCCATCACCTTCGCCGTGCTGCGAGTACCCGGCGTAGCAGAGTTCAAGCGCCCTTGACCCTCCTCGACGCACGTCACTCACGCTGTTGTCGTTGCGGAGCAGGTTTCTGGGCTTGGAACGACAACAGCGTGAGTGAGGTCAGTTGGGGTCGTGGATCATGGGGGGCGACGTGAGGAGCCGGGATGAGTGAGAAGCAGCGCGCCGTGGTCACCGGGGCGAGCTCGGGCATCGGCGCTGCGACGGTGCGACAGCTGCAAGCGTTGGACTGGGACGTCGTGGCGGTCGCCCGTCGCGAGGACCGGCTGCGCGAGCTGGCCGATGCCACAGGTGCCTCCTACGTCGTCGCCGACGTGACCTCCGACGACGACGTGGCCCGGCTCGCCGGCCAGATCACTTCGGCCGGCCCGCTGCACGCCCTGGTCAACAACGCCGGTGTGGCCGTGCGGGCGGACCGGATCGCGGACGCCGCCGTCGCAGACTGGGCGCGGATGTACGACGTCAACGTGCTGGGCACCGTACGGGTCACGCACGCGCTGCTGCCGGCGCTGCGGGCCAGCCGCGGTGACGTCGTACTCATGGGGTCGACCGCGGGCCTTGTCGGCTACGAAGGTGGCGGGGGCTACTCCGCCGCCAAGCACGGCGTCCACGCCTTCGCCGGCACGCTGCGGCTGGAGGAGGCCGAGAACGACTTGCGCGTCATCGAGATCGCACCGGGGATGGTCCGTACCGACGAGTTCGCGCTGAACCGCTTCGAGGGCGACCGCACCGCCAGCGACGCGGTGTACGCCGGCGTCGCGGCACCCCTCACCGCCGACGACGTGGCCACCGCCGTCACGTGGGCACTCACGCTGCCACACCACATGAACGTCGACCTCATGGTCCTGCGCCCGGTCGCCCAGGCCGCCCAGCACAAGGTGATCCGCCGCTCCTGAGCTCCCTACGACGCGCGTCAGGGGAGGTCTGGCAGGAGGCGGGTGTACAGCACCGGAGCGAGGGTCCGCATGTACGTGGCCGTGAGGTGGTCCTTGTCGCGGTACACCAGGACGTTGCCGATCACGGCGGGGCAGCGGGCGCCCGGGCAGACGTAGTCGTTCATGTCCAGATAGTGCAGGTGCGGCAACGTACCCAACATCTCCTGCGCCAGCTGGTCGGACTGGTTCGCGGCGATGGCGATCGACCGCGGCGTGGAGCAGGCGAGCAGGTTCGACATGTGCGCGGACACGCAACCGGCGACGTCCCGCCCCATGTCGGGGGTGTCACGCAGCAGGACGACTGATCCCGCGCTACGGGTCAGTGCCCGCAGGGTAGTCGCCCAGCCGACGGTCTGGGCCTGCGCCGCGGCGGCACCGTTCACCGCTTGGCCGTTCTGAGCCCACGAGTATCCGTTGATGGAGTCGGTGAACACGAGCTGTGGGCGCTCCTGCGCGATCCGCGCGATGACGTTCGCACGCCAGGTGGGGCACTCCGTGTAACCGCGCTTGAGGACCGAGTTGTACGGCTCCATGCTGGATGCCGGGCAACCCGACTTCGTCATCGCCGTGAGCCGCCAATGGTACTTCGTCGCCAGCAGCTCCAGCACCGGGAACCACTGTGCCGCATGCGAATCTCCGAACAGGAAGACACTGACCGTACTCGACGGATCGCCGAACACGCAGCCGCTCGCGGAGGTGTTCGAGTAGCTCCGGTGGCAGCCGTCCGCGTACAGGATCGGCAGGTCGTCACGCGCCGCCGACGGGTCGGGGGACACGGCGCTGGCCGACGTCTGTGGCGGTGGCGGTGCGACCGGCGCAGTGCCCCCGTGGCTCGGTGCGCTGGTCGGGTGCAGCGCCGCAGCACCCAGGGCCTGGCCGGGCGGCAGCTCACGCGGCGGGGTTCCGTACCGAAGCACCAGCCCGGTCGCCACGACCACGCACGTGCACACGAGGCCGACCAGCAACGTACGGCCCGGGCGCTGCCGCAGCGAGACCGAGTGACGGACCGGGTTCTCGACCAGTCGCAGGCTCAGGACGGCGAGCCCGTACGCCACGGCGACGACCACGATCCCCTCGAGGACGGTCAGGTCATGGCCCAGCCACGCCGCTGCCAGGACCAGCAGCGGCCAGTGCCACAGATACCAGCCGTACGACGCCTCGCCCATCTGGCGCATCGGACCGGCCGACAGCAGCCGGCTGGCCCCGCTGCCGGGAAGCGCAACGCCGGCCGCCAGCAGCGCGCCTGCGCCCACGGTCGGAAGGAGTGCGACGGTGCCGGGGAACGGCATCGACGCGGTGATCGCGGCACCTGCCACGACGATCGCGACCAGTCCCGCCCAGCCCAGCAGAGCCGCCACCACCCGTGGCAACCTGCGCAGCTGCGGCGTCAGCAGTGCCAGAGCCCCACCGAGCGCGAGCTCCCAGGCCCGGGTGAACGAGCTGAAGTACGCGAGGCCGGGGTCGCGCGGGGTCTGCCACCACGACAGCAGCAGCGACATGGCGATGACCACTCCCACCCCGGCCAGCAGCACCCAGCCCAACAGAGCCCTGTTCACCGGCGTGTGTGCGATGCGCACCGGGTTCACCGGTGTTTGCGCGATGGGGGCCCGGTTCACCGGGGTTCGACCGATGGCGTGTCCGGTTTGCCCTGATTCTGGGCGCCCGTCATCGAACAGTCGCCGGTGAAGGGCCGCCACGTCGAACAGACGCCGGTGAACCGGAGGACCCGGCAGCCCACCCGACCCGCGTCCACCACCCAGAGCGCCGCCACCCAGAGCGTCGCCACCCAGACCCGCGCGGTCGGTCGGGCCCTGCGGATCGGCTGGTTTCGTGGGATCGGGCAGGTCGACGGGGTTGCGTGCCAGACGCGCGAGGGCGGTGCCGATCGCGGTAAGGAGCAGCAGGAGCATCGGCCAGGCCAGGTAGAACTGCTCCTCCACCGACAGCGACCACATGTGCAGCATCGGGCTCGGGTCCTGCTGGGAGGCGAGATAGTCGACCGCCTGCTGTGCGAAGTGCCAGTTCGCGTAGAACAGACCCGCGGCATCGATGTCGCCCCCGGTGTCCTCACGGCGCAGCGGGTCCAGCACGAACCAGGACAGCACCGCGATCGTGAGCGACATGACGACGATCGCCGGGAGCAGCCGGCGTACCCGCCGGGAGTAGAACCGCGAGATGCTGATGTGACCGGTGGTACGCAGCTCGCGCGCAAGAAGACCGGTGATCAGGTAGCCGGAGATGACGAAGAAGACGTCCACACCGACGAAACCGCCTGGCAGAAAACCGATCCCAGCGTGGTACGCAACCACCAGCAGGATCGCGACGGCCCGAAGCCCCTCGATGTCGGCACGAAAGCCCGGGTCCGGCGCCCGCCGGTCGCTCTCGGTCAGCGGCCGCTCAGTGAGCCGTCCACGCGCGGGACCCAGCGTCATCGGCCCGGCTCACTCCACCGTGGTGCGGTGGAAGTTCAGGTGCGACTTGGAAGCGGTAGGGCCCCGTTGGCCCTGGTAGCGCGAGCCATAAACCGCCGACCCGTAGGGGTGCTCGGCCGGACTGGACAGCCGGAACAAGCAGAGTTGTCCGATCTTCATGCCCGGCCACAACATGATCGGCAGGGTCGCAACGTTCGACAGCTCCAGGGTCACGTGCCCGGTGAAACCGGGGTCGATGAACCCGGCAGTGGAATGCGTCAGTAGCCCGAGCCGGCCTAGCGAGCTCTTGCCCTCCAACCTCCCGGCGATGTCGTCGGGCAGCGAGACGATCTCGTACGTCGAGGCCAGCGCAAACTCCCCCGGGTGCAGCACGAACGGCTCGTCGGGTCGTACCTCGATCAACCGGGTCAGGTCAGGTTGCTCGACCGACGGGTCGATGTGCGGGTACAGGTGGTTCTCGAACACCCGGAAGAAGCGGTCCAGGCGCACGTCGACGCTGGAGGGCTGAACCATCTCGGCGTCGTACGGGGCGAGGCTCACCCGCCCGGCGGCGAGCTCGGCACGGATGTCGCGGTCGGAGAGCAGCACCCCGCGAGGCTACCTGCCCGTATCCGGCCCGGCGGTCACCGCCGCGGCGGCCGCACGAACGGGTGCCGCCACCGCTGGGACGCGCGTGCGAGTTCGTGCGGGGGCCTCGTGGCCTCCCAGACCCGCTGCTCGATGTCCTCCTCCGAGCCCGGACCGAGGACAGCCAGCTCGCGCAGCTGCGCCACCCTGGCCAGGACGCCGATCGAGCCGAGGACGTCGGTGACCTCACGACCGCGCCCGGTGGTCGCCTGCGCCGCTACCCGCAGGTCACGTGCCAGCTCGTCGCTGAGCGGTCGGCCCGAGTCGGCGTCGGCGGACGAGCCGCGTGCCGCGATCAGGTCGGCGAGCAGGCGCAGCAGGACGGCAAGGCGCGGCCCGTTCAGCGCCGGCTCCACCTCGTCGCGGTCATACAGCCGGTCGATCGCGCCGACCAATGAACGGACCTGCACCGTCAGCCGGTTCACCCACGCGAGCTGCTGGTGAAGGTCGGCTACGTCTACGTCGATGTCGTTGCGGCGCAGGTTGAATCGTGTCGACTCCACCGCCTCGTCGATCGCGCCGGCCGTACTCACGCCGCGTTCTCCCAGCCCACGACTTCTCGGTACGAATCCGTGTCGAGTTCCGTCCGGCAACGACCGCTTCGCGCCGGCCAGGGACTTCGCCATCTCCCGAAGCAGCCCGACCACGTCGTCCAGATATACCTGCAGCGCGGTGACCGCCGGCTGCAGCCGCGGCCGGGAAGGTGCCACGAAGACGGCGAGCACCCCGACCGCAGCGCCCATCAGAACGTCGAGGACCCGCCAGTAGTCGATGCGGTAGTCCGTCGGGCCGAGGGCGATCACGAACATCGCGGCGAGCGGCAGCTGCAGCTGACCGCTCAGGCCGACCGGAAGCGCCTTGGCGGCCAGCAGCGACAGCAGGAGGGCGACGAACACCGTGATCCAGTTCAGCGGAACGAGGTTGACGTACACCGTGGCCGCCGCCACCCCGAAGACGGTGCCGAGCACCCGTTGGGCGGTCATGCCCAACGTGCTGAACGGAGAGACCTGGACCACGAGCAACGTCGTGATCGGGGCGAAGAGCGGGAGCGGTGAGCCAGAGAAGCTACGCGAGAGCAGGTACGAGACCGTGGTGGCGGCCGCGATCCGCACGATCAGCCCGTACGAGATGAAGCCCTTGCTACGCGCGCGCATGACCTCCCTCAGCCCCAGACGCGCGCCCGGTCCGACAGCAGTCACGACACCAGTCTGGCCTGGGGACGGCTACCTCGGTCCGGGCCTCGTCCGGTAGCCTGTGCGGGCGTGATGGGCACTGCCCGTTCCGCGGGTGTAGTTCAATGGCAGAACATCAGCTTCCCAAGCTGACAGTGCGAGTTCGATTCTCGTCACCCGCTCCAGGTGATTTCCCTTTATTCACAATGGAACTCCTTAGGCTGCCGATGCCTCTGGGTGTCCGCCATTGGCCGGTATTGACCCTTCTTACCGCCACTTAGCCCACGTTGATCTTGGTGTCTTCTCACTGGCGATCTCGGTTGCCGGCAGTGAAGCCCAGGTGCTGGTCGTGCTGCGGCCGGCGCTCGGGGGTGTGATCGCGCGCGAATTCCTACGCGCGCTCGGTTGCGGGGATTGCCTGAACCTGTTGCTCTGGCTTGTGCTAGGACTGGCACGTCGGATTGTTTCGGACTCGCGTAGTGCAGATGCGGTACCCTGCGGTACGGAGGCGATTTTGATGGCAGTATCGGTGTCCTACCGACTCGACCCCCAGCTCAAGGACCGCCTCGCCAAACGCGCCCGCGACGAGGGCATCAGCGAGACCACCCTCGTGTCCCGGCTGCTCGTGGAAGGCCTCAAGACCACCGCTCATCCCGGCATCGCCTACCGCGACGGGGCCGCTGGACGACGAGCTGGGGTGGCCGGCGGACCGGACGTCTGGGAAGTCGTTGTCGCCGCTCGGCACACCCGCAAGCGAGGTGAGGCGCAAGTCGTGGCCGCCGCGGAGCAGCTCGATATCCCCGCGACGCTCGTCCGGCTGGCCATCACGTTCGCGGCAGAACACCCCGCGGAGATCACGGAGATGATCAAGCGTAACGACGCGGCCGCGGCACGAGCCCAGCGAGCAGTGCGCGAGCGGGAGCGCTTCCTGGCCTCGTGAAATTCCTTATCGACGAGATGTTCAGTCCCGCCGTCGCCAAGCATCTGACTGATCTTGGACACGACGCCGTCCACGTCCGCGACCTCGGCCTAGCTGGTCGCGCAGACGAGGAGGTGCTGCAACGGGCAACGACGGAAAATCGGGTTGTGGTCACCGAGAACGCCGT
>JBDTDW010000297.1:0-5206 GCA_039922855.1 Candidatus Nanopelagicales bacterium
CAGCGTGTCGAGGACCAGCAGTGGGTGCATCGTGACGTCGAGCCCGGACTCCCGCGCCGCGCTCTCCATCGACGGTACGAGCTCCTGGACCCACTCGTACGCCACGGGCGCTCCTGACCCGCGAAGCACGTCGGCCGTGGCGGCGAGGTCGCGCGCGGCCACCGCGCCGGAGCCGGACAGGTCAAGGTCGGGTCGGGGGCGGGCGTAGTACGGCCAGGACACGCGCGAGAGGAACGCGCGCAGCGGGCCGACGTCGATGGGTTCGGCCGATCCGAGCGGGCTGGAGTCCAGGAAGGCGTCGATGCGGGCGAGCAGCCGACGGCCGGCGGCGGGCGGGGTCACGATCCATCCTGACCCGGTGGTACGGCCGGTGCACCAGGGTTTGCGCCGGCGCACGTACGCCGTCAGGGGAACGGGCCTGTCGCCGCGGTCGGTGCCGGTCCTGCGGGGGAGGATGACGCCCGTGAGCCTGTACCGAGCCGAGGGCGTGGTGCTGCGTACTCACAAGCTCGGTGAGGCCGACCGGATCGTGACGTTGCTCACCCGCGAGCACGGCCGGGTCCGCGCGGTCGCCAAGGGAGTACGTCGCACCAGCAGCCGGATCGGGGCCCGGTTGGAGCCGTTCAGCCACGTCGACGTGCAGCTGTACACCGGGCGCACGCTGGACGGGGTGACGCAGGTCGAGACGTTGGCGGCGTACGGCGCGACGCTGACCAGCGACTACTCCCGCTGGACGACCGGTCAGGCGATGCTGGAGACCGCGGAGCGCATGACACCGGAAGAAGGCCAGCCGGCGGTTCAGCAGTTCCTGCTGCTGGTCGGCGGCCTGCGGGCCCTGGTCGGGGGTGAGCACGACCAGGGGCTGGTGCTGGACGCGTACCTCTTGCGGTCGCTGGCCGTGGCCGGGTGGGCCCCGACGTTCGAGGACTGCGCGCGTTGCAACACGCCGGGTCCGCACACCGCCTTCCACGTGGCCTCCGGCGGGGTGCTGTGCGCAGCCTGCCGCCCGGCGGGTTCGGCAGCTCCGGCGCCGCCGACGCTGGTGCTGCTGTCAGCGCTCCTGACCGGTGACTGGTCCACGGCCGACGCCAGTGAACCGAGGGCGCGCCGGGAGGCCGCCGGTCTGGTCGCCGCGTACCTGTCCTGGCACCTGGAACGCGGCCTGCGCAGCCTCCCCCTGGTCGAGCGCACCTGACCCCCTTGATCTTCCCTTAGGGACGATCAAGGCAGTTCAACTGCGTCACGTGACCCAAAGTAGCGATCTTGTGAGCGGATCTAGTACCCATGCCGTGGACACAAGATCGTCCGCTGGGGTCACAACGTCCAGTCGGGTTGCCAAGATCGCCACTTCGGGTCACAGAGGGCAGCTGAACTGCCTTGATCTTCCCCTAGGGATGAAAACGCGCAGTTGGGGGGGGCGCCATCGCTGTGGGGGACGGTCGGTACGCCCGGGCGGTGGGAGGATGGCTCGGTGCCGCCCCGCCTGCCACGACGAAAGAGCGTGAGCCCGACCTCGGTCGGCGGTACGAGGCCCCCCACCCCCCACCCGTCCGGCGCTCACGCGCCGGCGATCCCGGCCGACCTCGTGCCGCGGCATGTCGCGATCGTGATGGACGGCAACGGGCGTTGGGCCGCCGCCCGCGGACTGCCGCGTACCGCAGGTCACGAGGCAGGGGAGTCCAGCCTGCTGGACTGCGTCCATGGCGCGATCGAGCTGGGAATCGGTGCGATCTCGGCGTACGCGTTCTCCACGGAGAACTGGCGCCGCTCCCCGGACGAGGTCCGCTTCCTGATGGGCTTCAACCGCGACGTCATCCGGCGTCGACGGGACGAGATGCACGAGCTCGGCGTACGGGTCCGGTGGGCCGGTCGCCGCACCCGGCTCTGGAAGTCCGTCGTGGACGAGCTGCAGGTCGCCGAGGAACTCACGGCTGCGAACCGGGCGCTGACGCTGACGATGTGCGTCAACTACGGGGGCCGCGCCGAGATCGCTGATGCCGCAGCAGCTATCGCCCGTGAGGTGGCGGCCGGTCGGATCGACCCGAACCGGGTCGACGAGCGCATGGTCGCCCGCTACCTCGACGAACCTGACATGCCCGACGTCGACCTGTTCATCCGGTCCTCCGGCGAGCAGCGCACCAGCAACTTCCTGCTCTGGCAGTCCGCGTACGCCGAGCTGGTGTTCTCCCCCACGCTGTGGCCCGACTTCGATCGGCGCCACCTCTGGGCGGCCTGCGAGCAGTACGCGTCTCGCGATCGTCGCTACGGTGGCGCCCCCCCGCCGGGCGGCACGACCGACCTCGTCGACGCGCCGGCCGCCCCGCGACCAGCGTCCGTCCGTACGGCCGACACCGCCGTAGCGCGGGCCGCTGTGCGGCTCGCGTCCGAGGATGCTTCGCACGACGAGGGCGAGCCCGTAGCGCGGTCCGGAGCCACGTCGGCATGAGCGCGCCGATCCGGACGGACCCCGCCGCGACCGAGCGGCCACCGCCTCGCCAGCCCTATCGCCCCGGCGCGCTGGAGGCGCTGTCGGTCGCGCTCGTGCTTCTGGTGATCGGCCAGCACTGGCTGGCCTCGATGTTCACCAGCCCGGCGATGCAGGCCGGCGCCACGGTTTTCGTGGCCATCGTCGTGCAGGCCACCCCGTTCCTGGTGCTCGGCACGTTGCTGTCCGGAGCCATCGCGGCGTACGTGCCGCCGTCGTTCTTCCAGCGGGTGCTGCCGCGTCGAGCGATCCTGGCCGTACCGGTCGCCGGCGCCAGCGGGCTGCTGCTGCCCGGGTGCGAGTGTGCCTCGGTCCCTGTCGCCGGTGGTCTGATGGCGCGGGGCGTCACTCCCGCCGCAGCGCTCGCGTTCCTGCTCTCGAGCCCGGCCATCAACCCGGTCGTCATCGTCGCGACGTTCGTCGCGTTCCCCCGGGACCACATGATGGCGCTGGCCCGGCTGGTCGCCTCGCTCATCACGGCCGTCGTCGTCGGGTGGTTGTGGATGCGCTTCGGCAAGGGTGAGTGGCTGCGCATTCCCCGACGCCAGCACCCCGTGGAGGCGTCCCGCCTGCAGATCTTCCGTACGACGGTTGGCGAAGACTTCTTGCAGGCCGGCGGTTTTCTGTGCATCGGTGCCTTTGCTGCGGCGGTGCTCAACGTGGTGATCCCGCCGTCCTGGCTCGACGCGCTGGCGTCGCGGCCGTGGCTGGAGATCATCGCGCTGGCACTGTTGGCCGTCCTGTTGTCGATCTGCTCGGAGGCCGACGCGTTCGTGGCGGCAAGCCTGACCCAGTTCTCTCTTACTGCGCGACTGGCGTTCCTGGTAATCGGTCCGATGGTCGACCTCAAGCTCATCGCGCTGCAGGTCGGGACGTTCGGGAAGGCGTTCGCCGTACGGTTCGCCCCGGTCACGTTCCTCGTCGGGGTGACGGTCGCGTCGCTGGTCGGCTGGTGGCTGCTGTGAGGCGCGACATCGGTGGAGTGCTGCTGATCTTGATCGGCGGGGCCGTGCTGCGCATCACCATCGCCGGCACATACCTCTTCTACGTCAAGGAGTCGACCCGGCCCTGGCTGCTGATCTCCGGGGTCGTCCTGGTCACCCTGGGACTCTGGGCACTTCTCGACGTCCTGCGCCACCCCGACTCCCGCGGTCACGAAGCCGATGCCGACCACCCCGAGCACGGTCGCCGCGACGATGTAGCGGGCGCCGGCTACAGCGCTGCCACCTCCGGCCATGACGCCCATGACGGGCACGTGCATCCCGGGTCCAAGGCCGCCTGGCTGCTGCTGCTGCCGGTGCTCACAATCTTCCTCGTGGCGCCGCCAGCGCTGGGCGCCTTCACAGCCGAGCGCAGCGCCGCCTCCATCGCGCCCCCCTCGGACGGCGACGCGCCGCCTCCGCTCGCGGCGGGCAACCCGGTGCCGGACCTGCTGTCGGATTATGCCGCGCGTGCCGTGTGGGACAACGGCCGCACGTTGGTCGGACGCACGGTGTCGCTGGTCGGGTTCGCCACGCCGGCCAAGGGCGGCTGGTACCTCACGCGACTCTCGCTGACCTGCTGCGCTGCCGATGCCGTCACCGTGAAGATCCTCACGGTCGACCCGCCGTCGACACCGGAGCCCAACACCTGGGTCCAGGTCGTCGGGCAGTGGGTTCCCGGGGGAGGCACGCAGAGCGAATCCGCCATCCCCTGGGTCAAGGTGTCGTCGATGACGACCATTTCGGCGCCGAAGGACCCGTACGAGTAGTTCTTTCAGCCCACCCGGTCGCGGTCGGTGCACTCGGCGCACCGACCGAAGATCTCCAGGGTGTGGCTGACGTCGGAGTAGCCGTGGGCGCTGGCCACGGTACGTGCCCACCGCTCGACCTCGGGGCCGTCGACCTCCACGGTGCGCCCGCAGGCCCGGCACACCAGGTGGTGGTGGTGCGATGCCTCCTCACAGCGCCGATAGACCGCCTCGCCGTCCTCGCGCAGGATCGAGTCCACCTCGCCGGCCTCGGCCAGGGCCGTCAGGGTGCGGTAGACGGTGGTGAGCCCGACGTGATCGCCGCGCTGGCGTAGCAGCGTGTGCAGCTCCTGGGCACTGCGGAACCCCTCGACGCTGTCGAGCAGCGTCGCGACGGCCGCGCGCTGGCGGGTCGCGCGCTGGCCCGGGACGGCAGCCGTCGGCCGGACCACAGGGGAGCTCATGACCGCCTCATGAGGGCATGGTGGCACGCCGGGCGGAGCGCTCGTGCCTCACGAGGCCAGACCCGAACGTCGTTCCGTCATGACAACCATTTCCGTTATGATAGCTGCGTGCGCCTCCGTCCGATCGCTGCCACGGCCGCAGCCCTCATGCTCGCCGGCTGCGCCACAACGACCGCGGCCGCCCCGTCGGTGCAGACCAGCGCCGAGGCCGCTACCTGCCAGGGCCAAGCGGTCCCGGTCGTCGTGAGCGTCGACCAGTGGGGCGACATCACCTCGTCGCTGGGCGGGGAGTGCGCACAGGTCACGACGATCCTCGCGTCCTCCTCGGTGGACCCGCACACCTATGAACCCACCACCGGCGACCTTGCCGAGTTCACCGGTGCCATGCTCGTTGTCATCAACGGGGCGGGTTACGACACCTGGGCCAGCAAGGCCGTCGCCACCGTGAGCCCGGCCCCGGCGGTGGTAGACGGGGGCGCCGTAGTGGGTGTGGGCCCAGGAGCCAACCCGCACCTCTGGTACAACCCC
>JBDTDW010000298.1:0-8273 GCA_039922855.1 Candidatus Nanopelagicales bacterium
GGGGCCCATGAATTCAGTCTCGGATGTGCAGAATGTGTCTGGTCATAAGGATTGGCTAATAGGCGGCTTCCCGGTGTGCCTCGACCGACCCGGCGATGTACACGTCACTGGGGTTGTAGCCGAGGACGGCAACGTCCAGGTTGTTGGATACGGGCTCAGGCCGAACCCCACTAGGACCGGGGGGACGATGGTGGGGACCTGGCCGACAGATGTGACTCCACCGGACCCGATCAGGACCCAGGAGAAGGAGGCGTTGACATACGTGTGCGGGACGGCATCGGACGACTTCTACGAGTTGGTGGTCACTGTGCGGGCAGGAACAGTGACCACTCACACTGATGGATTCATCGCCCACTTCGAGAGCGGGGGTGTGGCAGGTGAACTCGTTATGCCGCACGGCGTGACACTGTGCGTACGAGCCGTTGATGCCGGGTGTGCATAGGTCTTCCTGCACTAGCCGTATCTGTCATGTGGTCGATCGGTTTGGGCTGAGTACGAGGCTGCCGACGT
This sequence comes from Candidatus Nanopelagicales bacterium, assembly GCA_039922855.1. GTDB lineage: Bacteria > Actinomycetota > Actinomycetes > S36-B12 > CAIYMF01 > JAFIHG01. The sequence goes on from JBDTDW010000298.1 coordinate 511, forward strand.
GGATCCTGACAGCAGCATCGCTGGTCACTGCGAGTCGCGTGGCGATCTCGCCGGGATCGCCGGCTGCAAGGTGGGGAGGATGAATGTCCCCGTATGCCTGGTTCACGGGACGGTGCGCTCACAGGATCGTCAGGCGGGTGCAGCGCCACCGACCGCGTGCGCCCTCCAACCGGACGGCGACCGCGCGGACGCGGGCACCGCTGCCGACCACAACGGCCGCCTCGACCACACCGGCCCGGGGCTCGCACAGGTGAACGCTGCGCACCGCCCGCACCGGTCCGGGGCGCGCCCCCGGCGTACGACCCGGCCGGTTCGTGATGTGATCGGCGAGGTGCTCGTACACCTCGAGGTCCAGCCAGCGCATGAGCTGCAGCAGCGGTCGGTCACCGGCGAGGACCTCGACGACGGCTTGCACCAGGCGCGCCACCCAGGCTCCCGGCTCGGGGCGTTGCGCAACCTCGTCACCGTGTGCGGGAGAGCAGACCGGGCCGTGCCGCACGACCCGTACCCCTTCCGGAGGCAGCGGCACGACCGGCAGTCCGCTGGGCAGCGGCCACTGCAGCGCCAGAACGCCCTGCTCACCCTCGTCGAGCAGGCGCGGACCGGTCAGCATGACGATCTCAGGGCGCAGTAGTTGTGCCGCGCTGGTGTTCACGGGTGTCCCTTCGCCGTGGTCTGGTGCGCTGACACCCCATCCGGGGAACCGCGATGCGGTCAACCGATAGCCCGATCCGCTGTGGACGAGCGCATACTGCGTGCGTGGACGATCAGGTGTTCGGACGTGCCTTCAACCCCGACTCCCGGCTGACTCCCTACGTCTTGTTCGATCTCGAACGAGTTGCGTGGATTGCCGAGATGCGCGCAGGGGAGCTCACGGAGCGGGAGAGAGCGATCCTGCGCGACACCGGGCAACGACTGCTGGCTGCCGCGGACGGGAGCGCGCCGAACGAGGCGGTCGCCTCGAGCGGCTGAGCGGCGCTTGTCCGCACAGCACCGGCAGGTACCCTCGCCGGCGTGGGAGCCGGAGCGCAGGACGTTTCGTCGGCAGGCCTGACCGGGCTGATCGTCGACTGGGGCGGCGTACTGACCGGGGACCTGTCCATCGCGGTGAGGACCTGGGCGCAGTCCGACGGCATCGACCTCGAGGCGTACTTCGAGATCCTGCGGGAGTGGCTGGGGGAGCCGTACGGCGTCGCGGCCCAGCGCAACCCGATCCACGCCCTCGAACGTGGCGAGCTGACCGTGCCCGACTTCGATCGGCGCCTGGCGGGCGCACTGAGCGAGCGCACCGGGCACGAGTACAGCGCCGAGGGCCTGTTGTCGCGGATGTTCGAGCATTTCGAGCACGCCCCGGACATGACCGGCCTGGTCCATCGGGTGCACGAGATGGGGATTCGTACCGCGCTGCTGTCCAACTCCTGGGGCAACGACTATCCGCGCGAGGGGTGGGAGGACATGTTCGACGTCGTGGTCATCTCCGGCGAAGTCGGCATGCGCAAACCGGAGCCGGAGATCTTCGCGCACACGCTGGAGCTGCTCGGGCGCCCGGCCAGCGAGTGTGTGTTCGTCGACGACCTCGCGCACAACGTCGACGCGGCCGTGGCGCTCGGGATCGTCGGTGTACGTCACCGGTCCTACCGAGAGACGCTGCTCGAGCTCGAGGCGTTGTTCGACCGCGACCTGTCCTGATCCTCGCGGTCGGCTCTGGGGCTACGATCCAAGGCATGTGTCGGAACATCACAACCCTGCGTGGTCTGGAACCTGTTGCAACGCAGGAAGAGATCGAGGCTGCGGCTCGTCAGTACATCCGGAAGGTCAGCGGTGTTCAGTCGCTCTCGGACAGCACGCGCGATCCCTTCGAGGACGCCGTGAGCGCGGTCGCCGCGGCTACCGCCGCCTTGCTCGCCGCCCTGCCAGAACGCAAGGTGCCGCCGCGCTCGGTGCCGCCGCTGCGCCGACCGGAGGTTCGAGCGCGCCTCGCGACCGCGCCGACTTCCTGACCGGCCGCCACCGGATCCCAGCTGCCCGTCCGGCCCACAGGCAGGTCGCAGGTCATGCCACGATGAGGGCCCTGGCGACGTCTCGAACGCGGCCGGGTCGACCACAAGGGCACCGCGGCACCGGGAGGGCGCATGGCTGACCGGCTGAGCTCGCTGGACGTGTCGTTCCTCTACCTGGAGGAGGCCACTACACCGATGCACGTCGGTGGGGTCGCGCTGTTCCAGGCGCCCGAGGACGGGTTCGACCACGACCAGCTGGTGACCTTGATCCGTGACCGCATCGGCCTGGTCCCGCGCTACCGGCAGAAGGTCCGGTGGGTGCCCGGGCGGTTCGCCAACCCGGTGTGGGTCGACGACGAGGACTTCGACATCAACTACCACGTCCGGCGCTCGGCGGTGCCGCGACCCGGCAGCGACGCCGGGCTGCGCGAGCTGGTGGGGCGGATCATGAGCCGTCCGCTGGACCGCAACCGCCCGCTCTGGGAGATGTACCTGGTGGAGGGGCTGTCCGGTGGTCGGTTCGCGCTGCTCACCAAGACCCACCACGCCATGGTCGACGGGGCCTCCGCGCTCGACATCGGGCAGGTGATCCTGGATGTCACACCGGAGCCTCGCGAGGTCACGGTCGACGCCTGGCGACCGGAGCCCGAACCGACGGCCGTCGAGCTGGTGGTTGATGCGATCGCCGACGTCGTACGCAGCCCCGCGGTGGCCGTCGACGCGGTGCGCAGCGAGGCCGTCGACCTGAGCGGGATCCTCGAACGCGTGGGGCACAACGCCTTCGGCCTCTTGGCGGCGGCCCGCACCGTCGCGCGCTCGAGCACGTCGACACCGCTCAACGCCGAGATCGGGGTGGCGCGCCGCTTCGGCATGGCCCAGGCCAGGCTGGACGACTTCAAGGCGATCCGCAAGGCGCACGGTGGCACCATCAACGACGTGGTGCTGGCGGTCGTGGCCGGGGGGTTGCGGTCCTGGCTGATGACCCGAGGGGAGTCGGTGGACCCCCAGACGGTGATCCGCGCTCTGGTGCCCGTCAGCATCCGGGGCGCCGGCGATCTCACCGTCGGCAACCAGGTTGCTGCCTTCATCTGCCCGCTGCCGGTCGGGGAACCGCAGCCGGTCGTACGCCTCAACCGGATCTCGTTCGAGATGGAGCAGCTCAAGACCGCGGGTCAGGCCGTGGCGGCAGAGGCCCTTGTCGGCCTCGCCGGGTTCGCCCCCCCGACGCTGCACGCGCTCGGGGCAAGAAGTGCCAGCGAGCTGTCCCGACGGATGTTCAACACCGTCGTCACGAATGTGCCGGGCCCGCAGTTTCCGCTGTACGCCGGTGGCGCGCAGATGCTCGCGGCCCATCCGGTCGTGCCGCTGGCCAAGGGCCAGGTCGTGTCGATCGGGCTGACCTCGTACAACGGCGGCATGTTCTTCGGGCTCAACGCCGATCGCGACAACATGAGCGATGTCGACGTCCTCGCGGAGTGCCTGATCGCCAGCCTCGACGAGCTGCGCGACACGGTGCCGGACCCGCACGGGCGAACGGTCGTGCCCGGCCAGGTGGACAGCTCGGGGAGCCGGTCGCTGGCCGCGCGCCGCCCGCCGCGCCGCGTCGTCCGCAGGCCGTCCTGACCTCGGACGTACGGCATGCTGGCTGGGTGCGCGTCTACCTGCCGCTGAACGTGTCGCTGCTGCAGGAGTTCTCCGTGGTCGGTGCCACCACGGCTCCGCTCCCTGCGCATGCCGTGACCTCCGCGATGCGCGCGGCGTGGCCCAGCGCCGACCAGGACGAGCTCGAGTACGCAGTGCTCATGGCGGCCGCGTACGACTCCCTCGTCCGGCTGGCCGCCGACCCTCGGGAGCGGGCGTGCCGGGTCGTGGCGGTCGCCGAGGTAGCCGATGCCTGGTCGGCCGCGGGCCCTGCCGACGAGGTCACTGCAGTCACGCTCACCGCTCCCGTGCCGCTGGCGCGGGTGACGGCGGTGCACATCGACGAGCCGGGTGCCGAGGCTGCGGTGCGAGCCGCGGCGGGGCAGGTGGCCGCGGCGACGGCGGGGGACGGGCGCGCGCTCGGTGCGGTGTCCTTGGTCGATCACGAGCTGCTCTGGTACGCCACCCAGGAGATCACGGACCTGCTCTCGGGGGCATAGCGCCGCAAGTCCGGGACGGGCGGCCGGCAGCGGCGGGACAATGGGCCCATGGACGCCACCACCACCCCGCCGGTCCCCGTCAACGAGCCGGTGCGTACGTACGCACCCGGTGCCTCTCAGCGCGAGTCGCTGGCCAAGAGGGTGACCGAGCTGGCGGGGGACCGGATCGACCTCACGTGCACGATCGGGGGGATCGAGCGCATGGCGGCCGGCCCGCGTATCGACGTGGTGCAGCCCCATGCCCACCATCAGGTGCTCGGCACGACGGGGAATGCCACCGCCGCGGACGCGGCTGCCGCGCTCGCGGCCGCGAAGGCCGCGGCCCGGGACTGGCGGGCGCTGAGCTACGACGACCGGGCCGCGATCTTCCTCAAGGCCGCCGACCTGCTCGCCGGGTCCTGGCGCGACACCCTCAACGCCGCGACGATGTTGGGGCAGTCCAAGACCTGCTACCAGGCCGAGATCGATGCGGCCTGCGAGCTCATCGACTTCTGGCGCTTCAACGTGGCATTCGGCGCGCAGCTGCTCGCCGAGCAGCCCATCAGTTCCCCCGGGGTCTGGAACCGAACCGAGCACCGCCCCCTGGAAGGGGTCGTGTACGCGATCACCCCGTTCAACTTCACTGCGATCGCAGGCAACCTGCCGACCGCGCCGGCACTCATGGGCAACGTCGTGGTGTGGAAACCCGCGCACACCCAGCAGTTCGCCGCGCACTGGCTGATGCGCCTGCTCGAGGCCGCCGGCCTACCACCCGGGGTCATCAACCTCGTGACCGGTGACGGCATCGCTGTCAGCGATGTCCTGCTCGCCGACGCGGACCTCGCAGGCGTGCACTTCACCGGCTCCACGCGTGTGTTCCAGCACCTGTGGCGCACCATCGGCGCGAACATCGAGTCCTATCGCTCCTACCCCCGCATCGTGGGTGAGACCGGTGGCAAGGACTTCGTGGTCGCGCACCCCTCCGCGGACCTCGACGTGCTGCGGACCGCACTGGTCCGCGGGTCTTTCGAGTACCAGGGCCAGAAGTGCTCGGCGTCGTCGCGGGCGTACGTCCCTCGGTCTTTGTGGACCCGGCTGCGCGACGACCTCGCCTCGGTCACCGAGTCGCTGACGATGGGGCCCGTCACCGACTTCTCCAACTTCATGGGCGCCGTCATCGACGACCGCTCGTTCGCCCGTGTCAGCGGCGCCATCGATCGGGCCAAGGCCGACGCCGCGACGACAGTCATTGCCGGCGGCACCTACGACGACCGCGAGGGCTACTTCATCCGGCCCACGGTCGTGGAGTGCACTGACCCGACCAGCGAGTTCTTCACGACCGAGTTCTTCGGCCCGTTCCTGGCGGTGCACGTGTACGACGACGCCGAGTACGACGCCATGCTGTCGCAGATGGAGTCGGCGGCCCCATACGCCCTGACGGGGTCGATCATCGCGCAGGACCGCACCGCCGTGGCGGCCGCGACGAATGCGCTGCGGTTCGCGGCCGGCAACTTCTACATCAACGACAAACCCACCGGGGCGGTCGTGGGACAGCAGCCGTTCGGGGGTGCCCGTGCGTCGGGCACCAACGACAAGGCCGGCTCCCCCCAGAACTTGCTGCGCTGGACCTCCACCCGCTCGATCAAGGAGACCCTGGCCCCAGCCACCGACCACACCTACCCCCATATGGCCTGACTGCCGTGCGTGCCGGCCTTCGTTGATCATGAGGTTGCTGCGCCAGCCGGTTGACTCCGATTACTGATTGACGCACTCAACCCCACCGTCACCGGAGGGAAGCCTGCTCGACCCCATGATCAACATGGGCGGGGTGAGCGCGCCCCTGACTCGATCGCGGGCTGGGTTACTGGCCGAGGCGGTCGTGGGCGACCTCGTTCTCCTTGTGCAGGAAGCGGATCACCTCGTCGGCGGCGAAGCGCTCGATCTTGCCGCCCACGAACGGGATCGACGCGCGGACGCTCGCCTCGAGGGTGATGACCGAGCCGGCATCGTTGGGCCCGAGGGTCAGCGTGCCCTCGATCGTGACGGGGGCGCCGTCGAACCTCACCGTGACCTCGCCGGTGCGGGCCCCGTTCTCGGCCGGCGGGCCGTACGTGCGTACCTCGACCAGACGCAGCCGCTCGCCCACCAGGGCCCGGGCGTACGCCGGGACCTGCGCCGGCAGCTCGCGCCGTGAGGTCACGACGGCCCCGCCCTCGGCAGTGTCCTCGATGGAGACGTCGATGTTTTCCCCACCTGTGGCCGCGGCTACGGCTTCGACGTATCCGGTGTCGGTGACGAGGGCGTAGGTGGCCTCTGGGTCGGCCGGGAAGTCGAGCGATGCGGACAGCGGTGTGGGCACGGTCGTGGCCTCCGGTACGCCCGTCCGGGATGGACGGTCTGGTGCGTCAGCATGTCGCACCTGCCGCGCCGCCGGTCCCGTGGTTGAGCAAGTCGCGGGCTAGGGTGGGTCATGGCTGCACAACGGCGTGCAGTCCTCGCGAGACCATGCGAAGAGGCGGCGTCGTCGTGCCTGACACCATGTCCGATCCCTTGTCCGCCACGCCACAGAACGTCGGCTCCGAAACTTCTCCGGGTGCGCGGGGGCACGAGGGTGGCGGTGAGCGCGGCAGCGGGCACCGCCGGCTCGAGAACGCCAAGGCTGAGCTGCTGCAGCGCGCGCTGGCCGGTGCCGGAATCGCGTCGGACCCCAGCCTCACCTCGCTCGTCGAGCGCTTCTACCGTCACGTCGCGCCCGAGGACCTGCTGGGCCGCGAACCGGCCGACATCATCGCCGCGGTCCTGGAGCTGCGGGCGCTGGCCGCGTCCCGTCCGCAGGGCACGGCTGTCGTGCACGCCTTCAATCCCGACGGTGCCCGGGAGGCGACCAGCTCGTACAGCGTCGTCGACGTCGTCACCGACGACATGCCGTTCCTCGTGGACTCCATCTCCGCCGAGCTCACCGGCGCCGGTTTCGGTGTCAACCTGCTCGTGCACCCGCAGTACGTCGTGCGCCGCGACCTGGCCGGGACGCTCCTCGAGGTGCTCGACGTCTCCAGCGCGGAGCTGCCCGAGGGCGCGACCGTCGAGTCCTGGATGCATGTCGAGATGGGCCGGGTGACGGACCCGGACGCGCTGGCGGCGATCGAGTCGTCGTTGGGGGGCGTGCTGCGCGACGTACGAGAGGCCGTGGAGGACTGGCCCCGGATGCGCCACACGTCCATTGCGCTGGCCGACGCGCTGGAGGCGGACCCGCCGAAGACGGTCCCGTCCGGGGAGTCCTCCGAAGCCGTCGAGTTCCTGCGCTGGTTGGCCGACAACCACTTCACGTTCCTGGGCTACCGCGAATACGACCTCGCCGGTGCGCCGGGGGATGAAGGCCTGATGGGAGTCCCCGGCAGCGGCCTCGGGATCCTGCGCGCCGACGCCGGGCCCAGTGAGGCGTTCGCGAAGTTGCCGCCCGCCGCGCGCGCCCGTGCCACCGAACCGCACATCCTGGTCCTGACCAGGGCCAACGCGCGGTCGACGGTGCACCGCCGCGCTTACCTGGACTACGTGGGGATCAAGCGCTTCGATGCGAACGGTGTCGTCAACGGTGAGCGACGGTTCCTCGGCCTGTTCACCTCCAGCGCCTTCACCCAGAGCG
>JBDTDW010000299.1:0-4163 GCA_039922855.1 Candidatus Nanopelagicales bacterium
GCAGGCGGCGGCTGCGGTAGCGGGTGGCGGTAGCGGGTGGCGGCTGCGGTAGCGGGTGGCGGCTGCGGTAGCGGGTGGCGGCTGCGGTAGCGGGTGGCGGTAGCGGGCGGCTCCGGCGCTGGCGGCGGTGGGGCACCAGCGCGAGTACGACGCCACTGGCCGGCATGTCGGTGGCGAGCCGCGTCAGGCGGGGTCTACCTTTTGGCCTTTGCCCAGAACTACTATTCCGCCTTTGCTGACGGTGTAGCGCTGGCGGTCCTCGGCCCGGTTCACGCCGATCTGCGCACCGTCGGGGACTATCACGTTCTTGTCGAGGATGGCGCGACGGATCACGGCCCCGCGTCCGATGCGTACCCCTGGCATGGCCACGACACCCTCGACATAGGCGCCCTCGTGGACCATCACGTTGTACGACAGGACGCTGGATCGTACGTGTGCACCGGCCACGATCGAGCCACCAGCGACCATCGACTCGTGCGCGTTGCCGCCCTCCACGAACTTCGCGGGCGGGAGTGGTGGCAGGTGAGTCAGGATCGGCCACTTGCGGTTGTAGAGGTTGAAGACGGGGTGGACGCTGACGAGGTCCATGTGCGAGTCGTGGTACGCATCGATCGTGCCGACGTCGCGCCAGTAACCGCGGTCGCGCTCCGTCGCGCCGGGCACCTCGTTCTCGTCGAAGTCGTAGACCTGGGCCAGGCCCTGAGATGTCAGCATCGGCAAGATGTTTCCGCCCATGTCGTGCACAGAACCCTCGTCGCCGGCGTCCAGGCGAAGCGACTCGATGAGCGTGTCGGTGGTGAACACGTAGTTGCCCATCGAGGCGTAGCACTGGTCTGGCGAGCCCGGGATCCCCGGTGGTTCCGCGGGCTTCTCGAGAAAACTCGTGATGGTCCGTCCGTCCGTGCCGGTGGCGATCACCCCGAACTCGGTCCCCTGCTCGCGCGGCACCCGGATCCCGGCGACGGTCACGCCGGCACCGCTGGCGATGTGCTGCTCGACCATCTGGCTGGGGTCCATCCGATACACGTGGTCGGCACCGAAGACCACGACGTACGCGGGCTCCTCGTCGTAGACCAGGTTCAGGCTCTGGAAGATGGCGTCGGCGCTGCCGGTGAACCACCGCGGGCCGAGCCGCTGCTGGGCGGGCACCGGGGTGATGTAGTCGCCGAGCATCGTGGACATGCGCCACGTAGTGGTGATGTGCCGGTCCAGCGAGTGCGACTTGTACTGGGTCAGAACGCAGGTGCGCAGGTAGCCACCGTTGACCAGGTTGGAGAGTACGAAGTCGATGAGTCGGTAGACGCCCCCGAACGGGACGGCGGGCTTGGCCCGGTCCGCCGTCAACGGCATGAGCCGCTTCCCCTCGCCACCAGCGAGGACGATCCCGAGGACGTCCCGACCGGCCATACGGCCAGGGTAGCCGCGGCCGTACGCTCGTGCCGTGCTACGAGTCGGGATCCTCACGCGGGAGTGGCCACCCGAGGTCTACGGCGGCGCCGGGGTGCACGTCAGCGAGCTGGTACGTGAGCTGCGCCCCCTCGCGGACGTCTCGGTCCACTGCTTCGGCGGGCCGCGCCCGGACGCGACCGCCCATGCCGTTCCCGCCTCGTTCGCCGACGCCAACACCGCGCTCGCGACTTTGGCCGTCGATCTGGAGATGGCCCGCGACCTGCACGACGTCGACGTGGTGCACTCCCACACCTGGTACGCCAACCTCGCCGGCCACATCGGCGCGATGATGACCGGCGCGCCGCACGTGCTGACCGCGCACTCCCTGGAGCCCAGCCGGCCGTGGAAGGCCGAGCAGCTCGGTGCGGGCTTTCGGCTCTCCTCGTGGGCCGAACGGGCCGCGTACACCGACGCCGACGCCGTGATCGCGGTCTCGACCCAGATGCGCGGGGAGATCCTGGCGGCGTACCCGTTCCTGGACCCCGACCGCGTCCACGTCGTACGCAACGGGATCGACGCCGAGCAGTACCGACCCGACCCCGAAACCGACCTGTTGGTGGAGGCAGGCATCGACCTGTCGCGGCCGTACGTCGCCTTCGTGGGCCGCATCACCCGCCAGAAGGGCATCGCCCACCTGTTGCGAGCAGCGACCCGGTTCGCGCCGGGCGTGCAGCTCGTGCTGTGCGCCTCGGCGCCGGACACCCCGGAGATCGGTGCGGAGACCGCTGCGTTGGTCGAGTCCTTGGAGCGCACCCGCGGTGACGTCGTCTGGATCCAGTCGCACGCCACCCGCCCGTTCGTACGCCAGCTGCTCAGCCATGCCTTGGCGTTCCTGTGCCCGTCGGTGTACGAGCCGCTGGGCATCGTCAACCTGGAGGCGATGGCGTGCCAGTGCGCAGTCGTCGCGTCGGCTGTCGGCGGCATCCCCGAGGTGGTCGCCGACGGGGACACCGGGCTGCTGGTGCCGTACGACGCGAGCGACCCGGCCGGCTTCGAGCACGCCTTCGCGGACGCGGTCAACGTGCTTGTCGCCGACCCGGCGCGCGCGCAGGCCATGGGAGTACGCGGCCGGGCCAGGGTCGTCGAGCAGTTCGGGTGGCCAGCCGTCGCGGAGCGCACGTGCGAGATCTATCGCGGCGCGATCGCGGCGCACGCCGGCCGGTGAGTGCGACCGAGGACCGACCCACCGACGAGCCGGCGAACCGGTCGGCGATCACGGAGACCGGCGCCGCCGGTGGCATGAACGTCGTGGCGCAGGGCCGCAGCCGCCGACGGACCAGGTTCCTGGGCTACGCGCTGTACCTGCCGGCCGCATTCTTCTTCTCCCTCAACGGCACCGTCTCCAAGCAGCTGCTCGTCGGTGGGGTCGACGCGCTGCGGCTATCCCAGCTGCGCGTCACCGCCGCGTTCGTCGTCCTGTTCGTGGTCGTCCTCGTCACCCGGCCACGCACGCTGCGCATGAGTCGCTCCGAGCTGCCGCTCGTGCTCACCTACGGCGTCGCCGGCGTCGCGATGACGCAGTGGCTCTACTTCGTCGCGATCGACCGGCTGCCGGTCGGGGTGGCGCTGCTCATCGAGTTCACCGCCCCGATCATGGTGGCGCTGTGGGTCAGGTTCGCCTGGCACCAGCCGGTCCGCGACCGGGTGTGGGGCGCGCTGGCGCTGTCGATGGTCGGTCTGGCGATGGTCGGTCAGGTATGGGACGGCTTCTCCCTGAACGGGATCGGCGTGGCCGCCGGGATCGGAGCGGCGGCGGCCCTGGCCATCTACTACCTGACGGGGGAGCGCGCGGTCACCAACCGCGACCCGGTCTCCCTGACCATGTGGGGTTTCGGGGCGGCATCTCTGCTCTGGGCCGTCGTGGCGCCCTGGTGGTCGTTCCCGTGGGGGGAGGTGAGTGCGGTCCAGGGCTCGATCGGACCGCTCACCTCGATCCCGGGCTGGTGGCTGGCCGCGTACATGGTGCTGCTGGGAACGGTCGTCCCGTTCGCCCTGGTCCTGTTCTCGCTGCAGTACCTCTCCGCCTCGCAGGCGTCGGTCGTGGGCATGGCCGAGCCCTTGATGGCCTCCGCGATCGCGTGGGTGGTCCTGGGCGAGATCCTCACCCCGGTGCAGATCATCGGCGGCATCGTGGTGCTCGCCGGCGTCCTGATCGCCGAGAACTCCCGCTGACAGCCGTGCCGGCGAAGGCGGTTACAGCCGGAAACCTGCGTCGTACGGCAGGTCCGCGACGTCCATCTGTGCCTTCTGCAGCTTGCCGGACCAGTCCCAGTTGACGGACTGCCAACGGGTGAACTGGTCGAGCACCCACATGCCGCTCTGACGAGAACCGTTGCCGCTCTTGCCGTTCCCGCCGAAGGGCAGGTGCGCCTCGGCACCGGACGTCGAGTTGTTGATCGAGAGCATCCCCGCGGACACCCGGGAACGGAACCGCCACGCGGACTCCGGTGAGGTCGTGTAGATCGAGGACGACAGCCCGTAGCCGTGCCCGTTCGAGAGCTCGATCGCCTCGTCCAGATCGCCGAAGCGGCCGAATCCCACCAGCGGGCCGAACGTCTCGGTGTCGTAGAGCGCATCTCCGGCACGGATGCCCTCCACGATCGTGGGGTGGGCGAACACGCCGGCGTCGGGGTCCCCGACGAAGCCCTTGCGCGGGTTGTCGGAGGTGATGCGGCCGATACCGCTGGATCCGTGGACCTTGTGGTGGTCGGCCA
>JBDTDW010000300.1:0-6899 GCA_039922855.1 Candidatus Nanopelagicales bacterium
CTCTTGAGAAGGTACGCGTCGGCACCTGCGTCCATCCCCGCGCGCTTGTCGGCGTCGTCGCCGCGCGAGGTCATGATGATCACGGGGACGTTCTCCCACCCGCGTGTCTTGCGGATCGTACGGGTCAGGGTGAAGCCGTCCATGCCGGGCATCTCCACGTCCGAGAGCACCAGGTCCACCGGGCTCTGCGTCAGCCGGGAAGCGCCATCCAGCCCGTCCACGGCTGTCAGCACCGTGTAGCCGGCATTCTCCAGGATCACCCGCTGCAGCTCCCGGACGCCGACGGAATCCTCGACCACGAGGACCTTGGGCCGTTGCGCCGCCCCGTGTCGGTTCGTCCCCCCGTTGCCGTCCTTGGGCTCGTCGGTGTCCCTGGTGACGGACGCGGATGCCTCGGGAGCCACCATGACGGCTCCGGGTCGTACCCGGGCCGGCATCGGGTAGTCCGTCGCGCGACGCCCCGTGGTCACGGTGCGGCGTACCGCCAGCTCGCGCAGATCGACCAGCAGCAGCAGTGTCCCGTCGTTGTCGATCGTGGCTCCGGTGGCTCCGGGGAGGTGGCCGAGGAAGTCGCCGAGCGGCTTCACGACGACCTCGCGCTCTCCCACCAGGGTGTCCACCGCCCACGCGACGGTCTGGCCGCCGGAGCGGAACAGCACGGCCACCCGCGGGTCCCGGCGTCCTCGGACGCGCAGGGCTTCCCCGAGATCGCTCAGTGGCACCGTCTCGCCCTTGCGGATGACCACCGAGGAGCCGGCCACCTCGTGCACCGGGCAGTCACTCAGTGCGATGGTCTCCACGACTCCAGGCAGCGGCACGGCGTACTGCTCGTCCCCGCAGCGCACCAGCAGGCATCGCATGACCCCGAGCGTGACCGGCAGCGTGAGCACGAATCGCGTGCCCTGTCCGGGCTCGGTGACGACCTCGACGTTGCCCCCCAGTCCCTCCACGGCGGTACGGACCACGTCCAGGCCCACCCCTCGGCCGGAGGTCTCGGTCACGTCGTCGCGGGTGGAGAACCCGGGCTCGAACAGCACCCGGTGCAAGACCGCGCCGCTCGCCGTGGAATCCGGGGGCAGCAATCCTTGGGTGATAGCACGCCCGCGCAGTGCGTCGTCGTCGATGCCGGCGCCGTCGTCGGACACCTCGATGACGACGGTCGCTCCCGCCTGCCGTGCGGCGACCGTCACCGTCGCCTGTCGGGTCTTCCCGACCCGCAGGCGTTCGACGGGAACCTCGGCGCCGTGGTCCACCGCGTTCGTGACAAGGTGCCGCAACGCGTCCGCGACCCCGTCGAGGACACGGACGTCTAGCTCCACTTCGGTCCCCACAGCCCGCAGCGCGACCTCCTTACCGGTCGCGCCGGCGAGCTCGCGCACCAGCGCGGCGAACCCCGCGACGACGCGGCGCGCCGGCACCATCGCCAGACCCATTGCTCCGTCCCGGATCCGGCCAAGCCGTCCCGAGGCTTCCTCGGTACGGCCACGCAGGTCTCTGGTCGTGGCCTGCAGCTGGTCTCCCAGTCCGATGAGCGCGGTCGCGGAGTCCGACAGCTCGGCCGGGACCGCGTCCCCGCATGCGAGCAGCAGCTGCCGCATCTCGCGTACCAGTCGCTGGTGGTCGGCCGCCAGCGTGGTCAGGTGCTCCGCTGCGCCGTCGATGCGCCGCACGTCGAGGTCCGCCTCCCCCACGACATCGAGCAGATCGTGAACGCGGCGGACGGGGACGCGTACATGGTCCCCGGTGCGACCGGGTCGCGGCCCCGTGTCGTCCTCGGACTCAGCGTCCGCGACCGGCGTTGCGCTCGCGACGGACTCCGCCAGCCGTGGCACGGTCACCGGGTCGACTCCGGACAGCGCTGCGTCAAGAGCCGCGGCGACCTCGGCCATCGCGGACGCCGGCACCGGGCGGTCAGCTCCTGGCAGCGAGCGACCGAGAGCTTCCGCCGCAACGAGCAGCACATCGACGAGGTCCCGTCGTACGGTCAGCCGCCCGTCACGCAGCTGGCCCAGCAGGTCCTCGCAACGGTGGGCGAGGGTGACGAGGGGGTCGAGCCCGAGCATGCGTGCGGAGCCCTTGACGGTGTGGGCGTCCCGGAACAACGAGGCCACCAGCTGACGCGGCGAGGGGTGGGACTCCAGGCGCAGCAGGCCATCCGTGAGGGAGGCCAGTCGCTCCTCGACCTCCGCCCGGAAGGTTGCGACCAGCTCCGGGTCGTCCGCCCAGCTCATGTCCGCGCCCGCATCAGGCGATCTGGAACTGCGCGATCGAGTCCCGCAGCTCGCTGGACAGCGCGTTGAGCTGCGCGGCGGCCGCGGCGGACTGCTTGGAGCCCACCGCGTACTGGCGGGACACCTCGGACACCTGCGTCATGGCGGCCACGACCTGCTCGGAGGCCGAGCGCTGCTGCTGCGTCGCGATCGAGATCTCCTTGGCTGCAGTGGTCGTCTCATCGACCATGCCCGAGATCCGTTCCAGCGCCTGCACAACCTCGTGGGCCAGCGACGTCCCGGATCGGACCTCCTTGCTGCCCTCCTCGGTCGCCAGGATCGTGGCGTGGGACTCGGTCTGGATCTGCGCGACGATGGCCTGGATCTGGCCGGTGGACTCCTGGGCCCGCTCGGCCAGCTTGCGCACCTCGGCGGCGACCACGGCGAAGCCGCGACCATGCTCACCGGCCCGCGCCGCCTCGATGGCAGCGTTCAGCGCCAACAGGTTCGTCTGGTCGGCGAGGTCGTCGATCACGACCAGGATGCGGCCGATCTCCTGGGTCTTGTCGCCCAGCGACAGTGCGCGCGCCGCGATGGAGTCGACCCGTTCGGCGATCTGGTCCATGGACCGTACCGAGGCGCTGACGGCCTCCCGGCCCTCCTCCGCGTGCTGGAGGGTCTCGGCCGCGTACCTCGCGACGGCCTCGGAGGTCTCGGCGATCTGGGCAGCCGTCGCGGCGAGCTCCTCGATGGTCGAAGTCGTCTCGGCGACGGCGGAGGACTGCTCGGTCGCGCTTGCCGCGTGCTGCTGGGCGTTGGCCAGCAGCTCGATCGCGGCGGTCGACATCTGCTCACCACCGTCACGAACCTGCTGGACCAAGGTACGAAGGCTGCTGAGCGCGCCATCGACGGACGCGGCGAGGACCGCGACGGTGTCCTCCACCTCACCCGGGGCGTGGCTGATCTCCGGTGATGTCGTGAGGTCCCCGGCGGCGGCGCGCTCCAGCTGGCCGGTGAGCTCGTCCACGCGCGCAGCGAGCGCGCGGCGAGCGCTCGCGGAGCGACTCTCAGCCCCCATGACCGACTGGGCCAGCTGGCCGTCGATGAACACCATCCCGGCGAAGGTGACGAGGAGCAGCAGCCCGAACGCCATGGCCTCTCCGCGCCAGGTGTGGGTGACGAGGCCGGTGAACGCGACACTGGCCGCGAGCAGCAGGGCGAACGCGCTCAGCGCCCAGCCCGTGAAGACCAGCGAGGCGAACAGCACGGTCACACCCAGCAGCACCAGCGTGTAGCCACGCAGTCCGCCGCTCGCGCAGGCCAGGCCGGTGACGCCGATGACGTACGCGACGAGCAGGCCCTGAGCCATCCGGGTCGCTGTCTGTGGGCCGCGTCCGAGCTGTCGGTCCAGCGAGGTCACGATGGTGGTGGCAGCAGCCAAGGCGACCCCGTACCCGGTCCAGATCCCCACCCACAGCCAGTTGACGTCAGCTCCGGGGATGTACCAGGACGTCAGTAGGGCCGACGCCAGCCCGGTCGCGATGGCGCCCCACAGCGACAGGACGGCGACGGCCGTCATGCGCCTGGTGTAGTCCACATCGACCTCCTCGAGCCACCCCGCCGCCAGCTGGGCAGCACGAGCGCCCATGTCAGGCCTTCGGCCTATACGGCTGCATCGGGCCCTCGGCGCATCACCTGAAGGGGTGAACGCCGATCGGCTGCCTCGGGGCTCGGGCAGCAGGACCGCTCAGGTGCGTCG
The DNA here is from genome assembly GCA_039922855.1 of Candidatus Nanopelagicales bacterium. Lineage (GTDB taxonomy): Bacteria > Actinomycetota > Actinomycetes > S36-B12 > CAIYMF01 > JAFIHG01. Next base: position 3,970 of record JBDTDW010000300.1, read on the forward strand.
GCGCTGGCGCGGCAACCGCTCCTGCAGCCCGAGGAGGGCAGCGGTGTCGAGCACTCCTATCGGGCCGGCGTCATCGCCGGGGGCCAGCGCACGCAGCAGCAGAGCGGCGTCCTCCCCCACGGTGACGGGTGGGGCCGGGCACTCGTCGGGGATGGCGGCCAGGCCGGTCACGGCGTCGGTCAGCACACCGATCTCGATCTCGTCGACCGACAGCACGACGACGCGGGCACTGGAGGGCGAGGGGCTGACGGGCACGTCGAGCAGCGGGCGTAGGTCCAGCACGGGTAGAACGTGCCCGCGCCAGTTGCCGATCCCCGGGAGCCATGACGGCGCCCCGGGCAGTCGGGTGAGCTCAAGGAGCTGGACCACCTCCGCGACGTCGGTGGCGGCGATGGCGTACCGGCTGCCGGCGATGCGGATCAGGACGTGGTCGGTGCCGGCCTCGGCGGACTCGTCGCCGGCCTCGAGCGCGGCCCGCGGGCGAAGGCTGTGACCGGCGTCCGCGGCGGTGCTCGCGGTGCTTTCGGTGCTCGCGGTGCTTTCGGTGCTCGCGGTGTTCAGTTTGGTCACGATGCTCACGCGCTCACGGTTTTCATGTGCTCACGCTGCTCACCGTCAGGTCATCGGCGCCGCCAAGGCGGCGCTTAAGGGTGCGTTGGCGGAGGGGAGCCGGGCAACGCCGCCTGCTCCGGCGGTTCCAGTGGGGACGGCCTTGCGGCATGGGCCGGCCTGGGCCGCTCGAGCTCCCGGGTCGGCAGTGGAACCACGCTGCTCAGCGCCGCCAACGCGATCCCACCGAACAGGTAGACCTGGGAGCGCAGGTCGTCCGGGAGCAGGATGTCGCCGGCGGCGTTCTCGGCCGCCAGGACCACCGTGGCCAGGATCCATCCCGCGGCGACGACCACACCGGCGGCGCGGGAGCGGGCCCACCAGCAGGCACCGCGCACCCCGGCGGCCAGCGCCAGCAGCGTCAGCGCCAGCCCCCACGGCACGTCGTGCCCGGCCAGGATCGAGCGGTTCGCCTGCACCACGATCCCGGCGGTCCCCAGGGCGACGCCACCGATCAGCAGCACGATCACGGCACCGAGCCGGCGAAGCCACGTCACGCGGGCACCTTACGCGGCGCGGCCAGATGAGTCCGGACCCCGAGGTCGTCGCCGGTCAACCCCCGTGCTGGTCAAACCCCAGTGCTGGTCAACCCCAGTTCGTTGCCGCCACCTCGCCGGGGGCCTGACGGTTCGGATCGCCATCACGCAGGTCGACCGTCACGGCGGCCGCCTCGAGAATGTCGGTGATCTCCTTGCCGATCAGCTCGTGGCGCTCCAGCAGCGCATCGCGCAGCGCCGCGACGAGGTGCTGGTGCTGGATCAGCAGGCTGCTGGTGACGCCCTTCTGCTCCTGCAGGATCTTCTCAACGCGCTCCCGCCCGCCCGGATCGCCGAGCACCCGGCCCACCATGTTGGTGTCCGACAACGCGCTGCCCTGGATCGCCTGGAAGGACACCAGCGTGTCGGTCATGCCGGCCGCACCCACCATCTGCGCGGCCAGGTTCGTTGCGTACAGCAGGTCACCGGCCGGGCCTGTCGAGATGTCCCCGAAGAAGAGCTCCTCGGCTGCCTGACCGCCCATCGCGATCCGGATCAGACCGAGCATCTCCGACTTCGACCGGGTGAACACATCGTCGGCATCGCCATGAGCCAGCATTCCCAACGCATCCCGGCGCTTGATGATGGTCAGCACCTCGAGGCGGCGCTGCGGTGCCACCAGCCAGGCGGTCACGGCGTGCCCGGCCTCGTGGGTGGCGATGAGGCGCTTCTCGTGCACGGTGTACGCGACCGGCTGCCCGAGCCCGACCTCCTCGACCAGCCGCGCCCGCTCCACGTCCGGCCAGCTCATGGCCGCCGACCCGCGTCGTACCGCGTTGACCAGGGCCTCGTCGAAGAGGTGCTCGATCATGACGGGGGTCCAGCCCTGGGTGACCGCAGCGATCGAGTCGCGCGCGTCATCGACGTCCAGGTCGGCCTCGTGAGACTTGCGCAGCAGGAAGTGGTCGATCAGCTCGCGGCGCCCGTTCTTGCTCGGGGGCTCGAAGGTGAGACGTCGGTCGAACCGGCCCGGGCGCAGCAAGGCCGGGTCGAGGTTGTCGGCCCGGTTCGTGGCCGCGATCACCAGGACGTTGGTGACCGGCGGGGTCGGACGTCGCAGCTGGTGGTCAGCCGGCAGGTACAGGTTGAGCCGGTCGGTCATGCTGGCCTGCAGCTTCTGCCAACCGGTCGGCTCGTCGAAGGACTGCATCTGCACCAGCAGCTCGTTGACGACCCCGCTCACGCCCTCGCCCATGCCGGCGGCGTTGACGACCACGGATCGAGATCCGCTGGTGGACGCGGGCAGGCCGGTCAGGCCCCCGCAGCACAGCACCCCGTCCGCTGCCTGCATCCGCAGCGAGTCCGGGAGGGCAGTCGCGCCGAAACCGCCCCTGGCCAGCGCGATCGCGTCGATCTCCTCGATGAACGCGATCGCGCCGCCCTCCTGCCGGGCGGCCTTGCGCAGCGCCTTGAAGTACGAGCGGATCTTACGAGCGCTCGCGCCGTAGTACATCGACTGGAAGCTCGTCGCGGACACGAAGAGGAACGGCACGCCGGCCTCGCGCGCCATAGCCTTGGCCAGGTACGTCTTCCCGGTGCCAGGAGCTCCCTCGAACAGCAGCCCACGCCGCGGCGTACCCCCCATCTGCGCGGCGAAGGCCTTGTGCGCCAGGAACAGGTTCAGCGACCGGACCACGTCCTCCTTGACCACGTCGATGCCGCGTACGTCGTCGAGGGTCGTGGCGATCTGCTCCGGGCGGTAGGTCACGTGCGGGGAGCGTCCGGCTCCGACGGTCATGACCAGCATGAGCACGATCAGCAGCAGGAAGAACAGGACCGGCATCG
>JBDTDW010000301.1:0-2929 GCA_039922855.1 Candidatus Nanopelagicales bacterium
AACACGACCGTGCTCGTGCTCTCGAGTGTGACCTGCCAGATGGGGGTCTTCGCGGCCGAGCGCGGCGACGTCCGCAGGCTGCGCCGGTGGTTCGCACTGACCTTCCTGATGGGCGCGTTCTTCGTCGGCGGGCAGATCTTCGAATACACGGCCCTGGTCACGCACGACGGTCTGACGCTCTCCAGCGACAGCTACGGCTCGGTCTTCTACCTGACCACCGGGTTCCACGCACTGCACGTGACAGGCGGACTGATCGCCTTCCTGTTCGTCCTGGGACGTGTGTACGCCAGCCGGCACTTCACGCACCGCCATGCCACCACGGCAATAGTCGTGTCGTACTACTGGCACTTCGTCGACGTGGTCTGGCTGGGACTGTTTACGATGATCTACCTGCTGAAGTGAGGGGTTCAGACACCATGACCACTAGCCTGAGCTCCCCGACCCAGAAGGTTTCGACGTGACCTCCTCGGTACCACGACGACGACACCCGGCCGCGGGACTTGCGGTCCTCATGACCGCACTCGTGGCGACCGGTGTGACGTTCGCCGCGGTCAGTGCCGCGACGTCTGCCTCGGCAGCCCCTGCCCAGGCGAGCCAGACCCAGGTCGAGGCGGGTCGACAGCTGTACCTCGAGGGCTGTGCCACCTGCCACGGACTTGGCGCCCAGGGCACGGAGGGCTACCCGAGCCTCATCGGCGTCGGCGCGGCGGCCGTGGACTTCCAGGTGTCCACCGGGCGGATGCCGCTGGCGGAGTCCGGGGTGCAGGCCCCGCAGAAGCCGATCACATACACCCCGGAACAGATCAGCGACCTGGCCGCCTTCGTCGCCTCGCTCGGGGCAGGCCCGGCAATCCCCTCCGCCTCCGATCTGGACACCAGCGCTGCCAACCTCTCCGAGGGCGGGGAGCTGTTCCGCATCAACTGCCAGCAGTGCCACAACTTCGCCGGGGTCGGAGGCGCCCTCTCGGACGGTGCGTACGCCCCCAGCCTCATGAACGCCACCCCCCGTCTGATGTGGGAGGCGATGGTCACCGGGCCTCAGCAGATGCCGGTGTTCAGCAACGGCACGCTGACCCCGCAGAACAAGCAGGCGATCATCAAGTACATCACCGACATGCAGACCCGCCCGGATCCCGGTGGGCTGGCACTGGGCAGCTATGGCCCGGTCACCGAGGGCCTGTTCGCGTGGATTGCCGGTCTCGGCGCGTTGCTGGCTGCGGCGGTATGGATCGGGGCGAAGGTCCGATGAGCGACGCACAGAAGCCCGGCACGGATCTCTCCGTCCCCGAGACCCATCTGGTCCCGCTCTATCCCCTACCGGCGCACCACCTGCGCATCACCGACACAGACGCCAAGGCCGCCAAGCGGGCTGAGCGCCAGATCGCCATCATGTTCATCCTGTCCGCCCTGCTGGTGATCGCGTTCGTGGTCGCGTACTTCGCGATCCCGGTCGATCAGTACATCGACCTCGGTCCCATGGGCACGTTCCAGAAGAGCAACCTGTTCCTGGGGCTGACGTTCGGCGGTGCGATCTTCCTGATCGGGGCAGGGGCGATCCACTGGGCGAAGAAGCTCATGGTCGATGAGGAGATGGTCCAGCAGCGCCATCCCTCCGCCACCGACGAGGCGACCCGCGCCGAGGCCCTGGCCGACTTCCAGGCCGGTACGGCGGAGTCCGGCTTCACGCAGCGACCACTGTTGCGGCGCACCCTCATCGGCGCGATGGCCATGTTCCCGATCCCTCTTGTCGTCCTGCTCAAGGACATGGGTCCCCCGCCCGGGGACAGCCTGCGGCACACGATCTGGAAGGCCGGCGAACGGATCGTCACCGACAACACGCTGCTGCCCGTGAGGGCAACGGACATGATCGTCGGTGGCCTGGTGTCCGCCCAGCCCGAGGGCCTCATCCAGGTCGAGCAGGACGCGGGCAACCTGAACGCGAGGGCCAAGGCCGCGATAATCCTGGTCCGCATGACCCCCGGCCAGATCCGGGCCCAGCAGGGCGTCGGATGGGACTACCAAGGCATCCTGGCCTACTCCAAGATCTGCACCCACGTCGGCTGCCCCATCGCGCTGTACCAGCAGCGCTCGCACCACCTGCTGTGTCCGTGCCACCAGTCGACCTTCGACCTCGCCGACGCCGGAGTGGTCGTGTTCGGCCCGGCAAACCGCGCATTGCCGCAGCTCCCCATCACCGTTGACTCCGAGGGTTACCTGATCGCGCGCAGCGATTTCCAAGAGCCTGTCGGCCCGAGCTTCTGGGAGCGCGGATGAGTCTCGTCGACTACGTCGATCAGCGCACCGGGATCATCGGACCGGTCAAGGCCAACATCCGCAAGCTCTTCCCTGACCACTGGTCATTCATGCTCGGCGAGATCGTCCTCTACTCGTTCATCATCTTGCTGATCACGGGCACGTACCTCACCGTCTTCTTCAAGCCCAGCAGCGTGGACGTCATCTACAACGGCTCGTTCGTTCCGCTCAAAGGCGTGGAGGTGACGGAGGCGTACGCCTCCACCCTGAACATCTCCTTCGACGTACGCGGCGGTCTGCTGATCCGCCAGATCCACCACTGGGCCGCCCTGTTCTTCCTCGCTGCAATGGTCGTGCACATGTTCCGGGTGTTCTTCACCGGAGCGTTCCGCAAGCCGCGCGAGCTCAACTGGGTCATCGGCGCCTCGATGACGATGATCGCGCTGCTGGAGGGCTACGCCGGATACTCGCTGCCCGACGACCTGCTGTCCGGGGTCGGGGTCCGGATCGTCGCCGGCATCGTCGAGGGAATCCCGGTCATCGGGACATACCTGATGTTCTTCATCTGGGGAGGCCAGTACCCCGGCACCGACTTCATCCCTCGGTTGTTCATCGTGCACGTGCTGCTGTTCCCTGCCATCTTGCTGGCCATGGTGGGTGCCCACCTGATCCTGGT
>JBDTDW010000302.1:0-3432 GCA_039922855.1 Candidatus Nanopelagicales bacterium
CAGCTCGCGCTCGCGATCATTGACCACGACTACCTCAACGGCGAGGTGATCCGGATGGACGGCGCGCTGCGCATGGCGCCACGCTGACGCGCCGACCTCGGTCGAGGGGTGCCAGCCCGTCAGGGCAACAACGTCACGAGATGTCCGGTCCGGATACGCCCGTCCGGATCGTGTGCTGCCTTGGCTGCCCGCAGCCGCGCCAGGTCGGTGTCGGCGAAAAAATTGCCGGAGTCGACCTCATGTTCGGTGAACCCCATGCAGCTGCGGGGGTTCGCCCAGGCTGAGAGCGCTTCCTGGACTAGATCGATTTGCGCCCTGACGGCGCCCTGGCTGGCAGGGTCAGGCGCGATCCCCACCGCGTAGACGAGGAACCGGCCAGGAACAGAACTCATCGCACCGCCGCCGGGAGCCGGTCGGCTCAGGGCACCCCCGAGGGTGCGGAGCTCCACGGACAGCAGCGGCGAGCCCGACCCCGGGCCGGCCGTGGTCAGCAGGGCAGACTGGGCTGCGGCAGGCAGGTCGTCCAGCACGAAGCCGTCCCCGACGCCGGGAACCGGACCGGGCGGGTCCATGTGCAGGTGCGCGAGGGCGGGCGCCGGGATCGTCGCGATCGTGTCCATGACGGGCCCGAGCTCACGAAGCGGTGCCACGGTCGCCTGGGCGTCAGACTCGTCACCAGCGTGGACGACTTCGACGACCACGAACGAGTTGCCGCGCATGGGCTCAGGGATGTCCGGCAGAGGGGGGAACTGCAGCAGGCGGATGCATGCCGTGACGTCCTCATCCAGGTCCCGGGTCCACTGCTCCCACGCCGCGACGACATCGACGGACCTTTCGAGTGGCCAGAACAGGGCGCCCGCCACGACCGTGGCGTGTTCGAAAAGGCGGATCTCCAGGGCGGTGACAACGACGACGCTTCCTCCTCCCCCACGCAGTGCCCAGAGCAGCTCGGGCCGCTCGTTGTCGTCGACGCGCAGGACCTCGCCGGTGGCCGTCACGATCTCCGCTGCCACGACGGCGTTTGCGGCAAGTCCGTACTTGCGTGCCAACCAGCTCAGACCGCCACCGAGGGTGTAGCCGACGACGCCGACATCGGCGGCGGAACCGGCTAGAGCCAGCAGTTGGTGCTCCCCGGCGGCGGCCGACACCTCGCCCCACAGGACGCCTGCCTCGGCCCAGGCCGTACGGGCCTCGGGATCGATGCGAAGCCCGCGCATCCGGTGCGTACGGATCAAGATCGTGTCGGCAAGTCGCGGGCCGAGAGTGGATGCCTGGTGGCCGGTTCCCTGCGCCGCCACATGCAACCCGTGCGCTGCGGCGAACCGGATCACCGACACGACATCGGCCACGTCGGCGACCTCCGCCACCGCCGTCGGGCGCTGATCGACAGCGAGGTTCCAGGCCGTGCGGGCGCGGTCCCAGCCAACGTCGTCCGGAGTGAAAAGGTCCCCGCTCAGTTCGGTTGACAGCGCAGCGAAGGGCGCTGCTTCCTGCTCAAGCGCGGAGGTCATGCGGAAACTACCTTCCATGGGGGTCGGGTCAGCGCAGTGCCACTGAAGCCCTCAGAGAAGGGTCAGGACCGCGTCTGCGTGTGACCTTCCCACCTCGCGGGGCACGCCGTCAACGGTGCTGACTCACGGCTCAGCCGCCCTCCTCCGGTGCGCGGTTTCCGCCGATCCGGACGGCCTCGTCAGTGCACCAAAGCCGCACCAGCCCGCGGTAGTGCGCGACGAACTGGTCATGCTCATGGGCCGGAAACGTGCTCCTCACGGTATCGACGATGACGCGGTCGAGCTCCGGTCCGGAGAACCACTCGAGGGCGATCTCGTCGAAGTTACGCAGCCGCGAGTCCCGCCAGTCGGTGTAGCGCTCGGTCTCCAGGTAGTCGTCGGCGAGTCGCCGGTAAGCAGCGAGCTTCTCGTCGTAGTCGAGGTCCTCGCGGTCGGCGATCGCGAAGTAGGCCGAGGTGTCCACGTCGATCTGCCGCTGGCGTTCGGTCACCAGGCAGTACGTGGACCAGGACACGAGTGCCTTGATGGCCCAGGGGAAGTAGTAGTGCAACGACGTGATTGCGATGTCCGGACATGCGTTCGCGTAGTCGATCGGGTAGACCTCGTCGTGAGCGCCGTCCTTGCCGAAGGCCACGAGCATCTCGCAGGAGTTGAACTCCCAGCGAAAGAATGCGTTCACCGTGCGGTTGATTGTCACGCACTCCTCACCGGACTGCGCCGACAAGAACGCGTGGTCCACGGCGTACCGGTCGTGCTGCGGCTTGTCCGGCTGGAATCGCATCACCATCGTCTCCGGACCGATCGACAAAGACCGGGCGAAGACGTCGTGCGCCTTGGACTGCTGCAGGTGCATCAGCATCTCCCCGGACTCGTCGTACGCCCGCCGTAGCGACTCGGGCCCGTCGACGCGGGACACGCCGCGCCAGCCACCGCCGTCGAACGGTTTCATGTAGAGCGGATAGCCCAGGTCCGCGGCGATCTGCTCGAGGTCGAACTGGCGGTTGTACTGCTCGGCGGTGTAGGCCCATCGGGAGTTTTCGACGGGGTTCTTGTACGGGACCAGGACAGTCTCGGGAATCTTCAGCCCCAGTCGCATCATGGCGCAGTACGCCGAGTGCTTCTCCATCGCCTGGAACGTGAACGGGCTGTTGAGCAGGTAGACATCGTCCATCAACGAGATCTTCTTCAGCCACTCACGGGGCACGTAGTACCAGTACGCGAGCCGGTCGATGACCAAGGCGTGCCGCGGCTTGGCGCGCAGCGAGAACGGCTCGATCGTGACCCGCTCTGTGTCGATGCGGTGCTCCACGCCGTGACCGTCGGTCACCGGACCGAGAGCACGCACGAGGGACTCCAGCGCGACCGGCCAGTCGTTCTCCGTCCCCAGCAGCAGTCCCACCAGGTGGGACCTCGTCACGGTGTCCATGCCTCATCCTCTCCGTCAGTTCACTGCAGTGAACCCAGGTGCAGCTCCGCCATCCGGGCCCAGGACGGCCAGTCGTGTGGAGTGTCCTCGCCCCAGACGTCGACGGAACTCGGAATACCCTTGGCTCGCAACACTTCACCGAGCTCCAACGTAGACGGCAGAGCTTGCGTCGGGTGCACCTCCCACGAGCCGCGCCCGACGCACAGCTGCACGAAAACGGTACGGCGTAGCCAGTCCAGATGATCGCCGTGAAGGTGCTGGACGTAGCTTGTCGGGCTGTTGAAGTAGAGAGTGTCGCCCCGCTCGCCCCAGCCCTGCCACGTGCTCGGGTCGTAGTTGCCTGACATCCCGAGCGCGTACGGGAACAGGTCGGCGCGACGTAGTGCCGCGTTGACAGCGTGATAGGCCCCGAGGCTGACTCCGGCGGTCGCGATGGCAAGCGGCCCGCCACAGTCATGGTGGATGCTGGCAGCCACTTGGTCGGTGATCCACGCG
>JBDTDW010000303.1:0-3915 GCA_039922855.1 Candidatus Nanopelagicales bacterium
GTGAAGGGACTATCGCTTGTTCTTTCACGGTGACCAGCGCAGAATTGGTGTTGTGGCCGAGGCGTCGACCGGACGTCACGCACGCGGAAGGGGAAAGTGGTGAGTGCAATGGCTCTGTTTGTCCTGCTGTTCACACTGGCGGTGGCAGTTCTCGCCCCGTGGCTCGGTGTGGACTCCTCCGACGCGCGTTCGGAGGATGCTCGGCCCGAGTTCGGCCGGTGGCCCGCGGCGCCTGTCGCGGGGCGCCCGCGCAAGCAGTAGCGCGCCAGCAGCAGCAAAGGCCGCACCCAGAGTGCTGGCGGCGTATCTTCACTGCATGCTGCGCTTCCTGATCCGTGTCGTGATCTTCCTGGCATCATCGGCCGTCGGTTTGCTGGTCGCCGACATCGTGCTGGCCGACTTCTCGATCGATGCCAGGTCGTTCGTCATCGACGTCGTCATCTTCGCCGTACTGCAGTCGGTCCTGTCGCCCTTCATATTCAAGGCGGCCGCCTCGAACGCTCCGGCAATCCTTGGCGGCGTCGGCTTGGTGTCGACTTTCATCGCCCTGCTCATCACCGAGCTCGTGTCCAGCGGGTTCACCATCACGGGGGCCAAGACCTGGTTGTTCGCGACCCTGATCGTGTGGATCGTGACGATGCTCGCGACGCTGCTGCTACCACTGCTGCTGGTCAAGCGCGCCGTGACCGGCGAGGGGCGCCCTGGCGGGTCGGCGTCGGCCAGCCAGCGGCTCTGAGCCGCAGGTGTCGGGCCGCTCACCATCGTTCAGTCCGCGGTCCGGTGATGAAACCGATCTGGAGCCGACCCGCCGCTGGGTCCGCGAGAGCGTGGTGGATGCCAACGACGGGATCGTCGCGACGGCGGGCATCATCGAAGGCTTCGTGGGGGCCGGCGCCACCGGCAACTCCATCCTCGTTGCGGCCCTGTCGGCGATGATCGCCGGTGGCATCGCGGTCGGCGGAGCGAAGTACTCCGAGCTCGCTGTTGGACGCGATGCCCGTGTCGCGCTGATCGAGGCGGAGCGTCGCCAGCTCGAGCTCTCCCCGGATGAGGAGTTCCTCGAGCTCGTGGACCTCTACCGAGCGAAGGGACTTTCCCTCCCCCTGGCGCATGAGGTCGCCACCGAGCTGACCGAGCGGGACGCCCTGGCCGCCCACGCCGACGCCGAGTACGGAGTGTCGCTCGCGGACGCGGGCCCATCCGCCCTGCGGGCGGCCGCCGCCTCCGCACTCGCGTTTGCCCTGGGGGCAGCCATACCACTGCTGGCGGTCATGCTGACACCGGACGCCTGGCGGGTCCCCGTCACGTTCGTCGCTGTCATCGTGTCCCTGACCATCACCTCTTGGGTCGTCGCGATAGCTGGACGCACGCATGTGATCCGCACCATCGTCAGGACCGTGGTCATCGGAACGGCTGCGATGGCGATCACCTTGTTCGTCGGCCACCTGTTCCATCCCTGAGCCGGCGCGGGGTGGCGCCACCGTCGTGACGCTGCGCTCAGCGGGCCTGTCTTTCCTGGACGTCGTGGAGGGCCTGGTCCAGCGCCGCGAGGAACAGCTCGCCGTCCTGTGCCGTGATGGCCAATGGAGGTTTGATCTTCAGCACGTTGTGGTACGGCCCGTCGGTCGATACCAGCACGCTGCGGTGCCGCATCCCGTCCGCCACGTCGTGTGCCGCGCGGTCCGCGGGCGCACGAGTGGCCCGGTCCGCCACCAGCTCGACCCCGAGGAACAACCCGTGACCGCGTACGTCGCCAATGAGCGGATACCGGGTTCCCATGTCCTGCAACCGGTCCAACAGGTGTGCACCCAAGGCGAGGGCGTGCGACTGCAGCCCTTCGTCCTCCAGTACGTCGAGGACGGCGGAGCCCACAGAGGCTGAGACCGGGTTGCCGCCGAAGGTGTTGAAGTACTCCATGCCGTTGGCGAACGAGCGGGCGATCCGCGCCGTGGTGACCACCGCACCGAGCGGGTGACCGTTCCCGATCGGCTTTCCCAATGTCACGATGTCAGGGACGACACCGTGCAGCTCGAACCCCCAGCGGTGCGAGCCGACCCGGCCGAAACCGATCTGGACCTCGTCAGCGATGCACAGGCCGCCGGCTTCTCGAACCGCGTCGTAGACCCCGGCGACGAACCCGGGCAGCAGGACCACCTGTCCCGCCGTCCCGGGCACCGCTTCATTGATCAGACCGGCCGGCGACCGACCGGCTGCCGCCATCCGCGCAAGCTCGTCGCGGACGTGGTCGACGTAGCGGGAGGCATCCGGTCCGTGCGGGGCGCGGTAGGCGTCCGGCAGCGGGACCACATGGGTCAGCGGCGGCCGGCCCGACCCGCCCGGCCCGTCGAACTTGTACGGCGACAGGTCGATCAACGAGGTCAGGTTGCCGTGGTAGGCATGGTCGAGCACGAACATGTCACGTGCCCCGGTGTGGCCGTATGCCAGTCGCAGCGCCAGGTCGTTGGCCTCGCTGCCGGAGTTGGTCAGGAACACCACGGACAGCGGGTCCGGCAGCGAGTCCGCCAGCCGGCGTGCGTATCGGGTCAGCGCGTCATGCAGGTAGCGGGTGTTGGTGTTGAGCTGGGACTGCTGGCGCGCCATCGCGGCATTGACGCGGGGGTGACTGTGCCCCACGTGCGCCACGTTGTTCACCAGGTCGAGGTAGCCGCGCCCGGACTCGTCGTACAGCCATGCGCCGGAGCCACGCACCATGCGAAGGGGTTCGTCGTACGACAGCGACAGGGCCGAGGACAGCGTGCTGCGCCGGGTCTGCTCGACCCGGTCGGTCGACCAGGGGGTCGGCGCCAGCAGGCCGTCCGGGTCCTGCAGCACCAGGTTCGAGTCCGGAGAGACCGACTGCCAGATCCCCAGCTCTGACAACGGCGCCACACCGGGTACGTCCTGGCCGCGGCCGAGCAGGTCCACAAGGAGCTGGAGGTGGACGTGCGGTGCCCAGCCGCCGTTGACGTCCTCGGCACCCATCGTCGCGATCTGCTGACCGGCTGCCACGACGTCACCGGGCGCGAGCCCGATCAACGACTCGCGGGACAGGTGCCCGTACAACGTGAAGAACGGTGTCCCCTCGCCGGTCCGGTGCTCGAGCAGGATCACCGGCCCGTAGTCCAGCGGCGCCGGGTTCTCCCCGACAAGGTGGACCGTCCCGGCCAGCGGTGAGCGCACCGGTGTCCCGGCGGGGGCGAACAGGTCCACGCCCAGGTGCACGGTCCGTGGGTCCCCGCCGGTGGGATCCTCGTACGCCGCCGTGTGGTAGACCGCGCGGTCCTCGCTGTAGCGCCCGATCGCGACGCTCGCACCGGCCGCCGTCATCGCGTCGGTGACACGGTCGGGCGTCGTCGGCGGATCGATCGCGGTGGTGCTCCAGTCCAGCGTGATCCGTGGCAGCTGCGACAGCGGAGCGGAGAGAACCGGGGCCAGCGAACCGGCCTGCGTGTGCAGCCACTCCCGGACCGGGCGTGAGCTCGGATGCGGGTCGTAGCCACAGGCATTCCGGAACCGGCACAACGACAATGCGTCGCTCTCGGCGTCCAGCGCATCCAACACCCGCCAGGCGTCGTCCTCGCTGAGTCGCAGATAGTCGTTGTCCGGCTGGTGGTGATGCTGCCAGCTGGCCATGAGGACCGTCGTGGACAGTCGCGCCCGCATCAGGTCGAGCAGGAGGCCGAGCTCCTCGGGGGTCAGGGGGCTGACCTCGTGGTAGCCGGCCACCACGGGCGCGACGTCGCGTACGGGGTTGGGGAGCTCGAAAGCCGCGTACGCACACGCGATGGCCAGCCCGCACACCCGGGGCGCCGTTGCAATGTCGCCGAAGTCGATCAGGCCGGCCACGCTGCCGTCGTCCGCAATCACGATGTTGTGGTTGTTCGCGTCGTTGTGGATCACCTGAGCCGGCAGCTG
>JBDTDW010000304.1:0-4377 GCA_039922855.1 Candidatus Nanopelagicales bacterium
GAACGGCTGATCCCGTCCGGCGGTTACACCATCGACCTCGTCCCGAAGTCGTTGCGCTGCAACAGGATAGCGGCCCAACAGGTAGCAGGCCCACGTCAGCGCCGCGGCGACGGTCTCGTGGCCGGCCACGATGAACGTGACGACCTCGTCGCGTACCTCGGTGGGGGTCAGCTCACCGCTTGCCAGCAGCAGGTCGAGCATGTCCGGCACATGCGGCGCGGTGCCCGCATGAGCACGCTGGGCAAGCATCGACACCACGGCGGCGTCAAGGCGGGCAACCGCCCTACCCAGGCGCACGTTTCCCGGCGTCGGCAGCCAGGACGGCGCGGACACGGGTGTACGCGCCCGGGCGACGACGACATCCAGGGCCTTCAGCGTGGCGCTCGTCAGCCGCGCGGCATCACCGGTCAGGTCGGTGCCGAACAGTGCCCGCCCGACGACCTCGAGCGCGAGGACCGCCATCGTCTCGTCCACGTCGACGACGGCTTTGGTGGCTGCACTGGCCTGGCACCGTGCCGACCAGGTCCGGTCCACCCGGGCCACGGCCCGGGCCACGTGCCCCGCGACCGCCGCCACGGCGATGTGGTGGAACGCCGGTTGCAGGATCCTGCGGTGCGGGCGCCACGTCTCGGTGTCCGCCGTCAGCAGGCCGTTCCCCGTGACCAGGGACAGCGTGGAGTACTGCAGCGTCCGCTTGCCGTACGCGCCCGCGTTCGTCACCAGGACCCGGCGAACCGCGCCGGCGTCGCTGACCAGGTACGTCGGTGGCCGCGGGATCGGGAACTGGGCGACCCCTCCGTGCCGGTCCCGCACCGACTGCAGGAACGCCACCGGATCGCGCCGGATGCGAAGCACCGACCGCAGCATGTCCGCCCCGGTAGGCCCCGGAGCCGTGATCGGGACAGGACGCGGCAGTGGCACGCATCGATCCTCCCAGGCCACCCCCTGACCCCGGAGCTCACTCACACCTTTGTCGTGTGAGGGCTCAGACCCGGAGACGAAACGACAACAGCGTGAGTGACGTGCGCCGGGAGCCGGGGTCAGGGCCGCGGATGGTCGGCCACCGAACGCCTGGTGCTTCCTGGCGCGAGTCCTCGCGGTGCCCGTCTCACAATGCCGCTGCCCTACTCGTAGCGTGACTGCTCTGTTGACCAGTGCTCGATGGGCTGCTGCTCGGCTCGTGGCCGGGCGGCTCGTCGATCAGGCGCTGCGCCCCGCAGTAGACGGTCATGCGGCCCTCTCGTACGAATGCCGCGAGCGTGAGACCGGCCGCGCGGGCTGCCTCGACGGACAGCGATGTCGGTGCCGAGACCGAGGCGACGATCGCGATGCCGGCCATCGCGGCCTTCTGGACGATCTCGAAGCCGGCCCGCCCGCTCACGACGAGGACGTGCGCGTGTACGTCCGCCAACAACGCCTGGCCCACGACCTTGTCGACAGCGTTGTGGCGTCCAACGTCCTCGCGGACGAACAGCAGCTCCCCGTCGGTGTCGGCCAGGGCCGCGGCGTGCAGGCCACCGGTGCGCTGGAAGACGGACTGGCGCAGCAGCATCCGCGGCGGCAGACCTGCCAGCACATCCGGGTCGATGCGCACGTCCTCGTTGACGTTCGGCAATCGGGAGACGAGGCCCTCGATCTGGTCACGGCCACACAGACCGCAGGCGCTGGACGGGGTCTGGACGCGCCCCATGCGGCCCTGGTCCACGGCGACGTGGTCCGCCAGCTCCACCGTGACCTCGTTGGGCATCGCCATGCCGGCATTGCCGACACAGTGCCGCACCGTGCGTACGTCGGTGCGCTTGGTCACGACGCCTTCGGCCACCGCCAGGCCGACGGCCAGCTCCAGGTCATGGCCAGGGGTTCGCATGGTCGACCCGAGCAGCCAGGTCGTGCCCCCCCGCCGCAGATGGACCTGCAGCGGCTCCTCGACGACGACGGCATCGGCACGCTCCCCCACGGCGCCGCCACCGAGCCGCAGCACCCGGACGCGCGCGGCACTGCCGACCTGCGCCTCCTGCTCCATGCGTGTGGACGCTACTCCCTGGGCCCTATGCGAAAGCGGCGTGGCCAGACCTGTCGCCCTGCTGCGCGGCCTCGCCGTCACCTGTGGTCAGGGAGAGCTCAGTCGAGCCACGGCGGCGGCGATCCGCTCGTCTGTTGCCGTGAGGGCGAAGCGCACGTGACGTGCACCCGTGGGTCCGTAGATCTCCCCGGGCGCCACCAGGATCCCGCGGCGAGCGAGCCAATCGACGGTGTCCCAGCACGACTCTTCACGGGTCGCCCACAGGTAGAGTCCGGCTTCGCTGTGCGAGATCGTGAAGCCGCTCGCAGTCAGCGCAGCCAGCAGTGCGGTGCGCCGGGCGGCGTACCTGGATTTCTGGACCGCGACGTGGGCGTCGTCGTCGAAGGCCGCCGCGGCGGCGGCCTGCACCGGGCCCGGGACCATGAGCCCGACGTGCTTGCGCGCTGCCAGGACCACCTCGATCAGCGCGGGGTCGCCGGCTACGACCCCAGCGCGGTATCCGGCGAGGTTGGAGCGCTTGGACAGCGACTGCACCGACAGCAGCCCGTCGTGGGAGCCGCCGCACACCGACGGGTGCAGCACGGAGACGGGCTCTTCGGTCCAGCCCAGCTCGACATAGCACTCGTCCGCCACGACGAGCGCACCTCGTTCGCGAGCCCACGCGACCACCTTGGCCTGGTGCTCGGCGGGCAGCACCTGACCGGTCGGGTTCGACGGAGAGTTGAGCCATACCAACGCAACTCGCGCCGGACCGACCGCGGCGGTGGAGTCCGTGGCAAGAACTTGGCAGCCGGCGACGCGGGCTCCGACGTCGTACGTCGGGTACGCCAGCTCCGGGATGACGACAGTGTCCGCCGAACCCAGGCCCAGCAGGGTCGGCAGCCACGAGATGAGCTCCTTGGAGCCGATCGTGGGCAAGATCGCGGCCGGGGCCACCTCGACCGCGAGGGTGCGCGCGAACCAGTCCGCTGCCGCCTCGCGCAGCTCGGCGGTCCCGACGACCGGCGGGTAGCCGGGGCTGTTCGCCGCGCGCGCCAGGGCTGCCTGCACCACGTCGGGCACGTCGTCGACGGGAGTGCCGATGGACAGGTCAACAATGCCGTCTGGATGGGTGCGCGCCAAGGCGGCAGCCGGTGCCAGCAGGTCCCAGGGGAAGACCGGCAGCCGAGCGGCCAGGCCACGGGCCGGCGTGGAATCCGCTGCTGCTTGCGCCCTCACGGGTCCTCCGTCGCTGGTACGTCTGGATCGATGGGGTGACGTCCGCCGCCGGCTCAGGCCTCGTCGTGCTCCTGGATCGGCAGAGCGGCCACGATCTGGGAGTCCTTGGGGATCAGGCCGAGCTTGGCAGCACCGCCGGGGGACCCCAGGTCGTCGAAGAACTCGGCGTTCGCGGCCGTGTAGTCGGTCCACTGCTCCGGGACATCGTCCTCGTAGAAGATCGCCTCGACCGGGCAGACCGGCTCGCAGGCCCCGCAGTCCACGCACTCGTCCGGGTGGATGTACAGCATCCGCTCGCCCTCGTAGATGCAGTCGACCGGACACTCCTCGACGCAGGCCTTGTCCTTGAGGTCGACGCAGGGTAGGGCGATGGTGTACGTCACGACTGTCCTCCGAGCTGTGTGACGAGCGGGCCGGCTCGACAAGGTCGCGGGCTGCGACGTGCCTATTATCCCGCTGGATCATCCCGGAGCCTACGAGGGGGGCGGGCATGTCATCGAGCCTTCGCCCGACCGCTGTCCTGACCATCCGGGTGTGCCCGGCCGACGTTGGTCGTCGGGTGACGCTTCGCCACCGGCTGCCCGGTGATCCGCGCCTGTCCGACGTCGTGGGGACACTGTGCGAGTGGTCCGGGGCCCAGCTGATCGTCGTACGTCGAGACGGCCGAGAGGTGCCGGTCCCCGCCCGCGACCTGGTGGCAGCCAGAGTGGTCCGACCCGAGGTTGGCGCGTACGACGTACAGGCTGTCGCGGAGAAGGGCTGGCCCGCGGAGCGCAGCGAGCCGCTCGGCGACTGGACACTGAGGTGGACGCGTGGGGTGACGGGGAGGGCGAACTCCGTGCGGGTCGGGGGTGATCCGCCAGGAACGCTGGCGGCGGCCTTGGATCAGGTACGGGCCTGGTACGCCCGTTTCGACGCCGCGCCGCTGCTGCAGCTGCCCTCGCCCTGGAACTACGACCACGAGCTGGACGCGCTCGGCTGGTCCGTACGGCGCCGTACTGCGCTGCTCACGATGCCCGTCGCAGCGCTGGCACGGGCCTCAGCCGGCGCGGTCGTCGTGACCGCGGTGCCGGCAGCGGACGACAGGTGGCTGGGGGTCCTGCACGACGAAGTGCCTGCGACGTGGCCGGTGCTGC
>JBDTDW010000305.1:0-4368 GCA_039922855.1 Candidatus Nanopelagicales bacterium
GAGCTGCCGGAGATCAAGAGCCGGCGCCGGTACGAGAAGGACCTCGCCGCCCTGCCGGACTGGCGCATCACGTGTTTCTTCACCGGCAAGGGCCATCGTCTCCGTGGCGTCGCCGACGCCGCGCTCAGCGGGGCACTGGCCGAGATCGCCGGCCATGGCGGCGGCACGATCGAGGGTTACCCCGAAGAGACTGACAACCGCACGGTGTCGGGATCGTTCCTGCACACCGGGCCGATGAAGGCCTTCGAGAACCATGGCTTCACGCGCACACGGCCGATCTCCCCGCACCGCTGGGTCGTCACCCGCACCGTCGAACCGGCGTGAGCACAGCCCATCGACACGCCACCGGCGCCGGCACCGTCTGATGCTTTCCTTCAGGCCGCGGCCGACCGAATGCCGGATATTGGCCCATCCGGGCGAGCGCGAACGGTACTCCGGCACTGCTAGGTCTGTAGCGGCTTCGAGGCGTGAGCCTCGGCCCAGTTGTCGTTGATTCGCTGGTAGATGACGTGGTCTCGCCACTCATCGGCGATGTGTAGGTACTTCGGCGCGAATCCGATCCGCACGAATCCGTTCCGTTCCAGAACGCGCTGCGAAGCGACGTTGTGTGCGAGGGTCTCGGCCTGCACCCTTTGCAGGCCAACGGCGTCGAACGCCTCACAGAGCATGCGGTCGACGGCTGCGACGGCGATGCCGTGACCGTTCCTCTTCTGGGCCACCCAGTAGCCCATGCCGGCCGACTGGAACGCTCGCCGGGTGATCGACGCAAGATTGATGCGACCGACCAGTTCACCATCGACGTCGATGATGACGTGCGGAAGCATCTCGCCCTGCTCGAACCGAGTGAGAGACTCACCGACGATCTCCGCTTGACCCGACTCCGTGAACATGGAATCGGGCATCACCGGAGACGGGCCACGGGCTACTCACGGGGGTGGTGACCGCGGGCAGGCCGTCCTCTACCCGACCAACGGGTGGCTCGGTTAACTGTTCGTCACGCTGAGTGACCGATGGTGTCGCATCGTGGTCGACACCGTGGCCCGCTGAGCGGTGCTGTCGAATCGATGGCAAGATCATCGACACCGCCCGCCAGGTTCCTGGGGGCAAGCAGCGAGACTGTGGCGTTGCGCGGTCTCGCTCGGAGTGCCGCGCCGTGGATGTGGGAGTCGCTCGATGCAGGTCTGGCCGGGAACGCCCTATCCGCTGGGGGCCACCTATGACGGCGCCGGCACCAACGTGGCGGTGTTCTCCTCGGTGGCAGAGCGGGTCGAGCTGTGCCTGTTCGAGCCCGACGGCACCGAGACACGCTTGGACCTGACCGAACGGGACGCCGATGTGTGGCACGCCTACCTGCCGGGAGTGTCTCCGGGGCAGCGGTACGGCTTTCGCGTGCACGGCCCGAACGACCCGGAGTCGGGCCAGCGTTGCAACCCCGCCAAGGTGCTGCTGGATCCCTACGCGAAGGCGATCGATGGTGACGTGAAGTGGGACGAGGCCTGCTTCGGTTACCGCTGGGACTACCCGGGCGAGATCAATCACCTCGACTCGGGCCCGTACGTCCCTAAGGCGGTGGTCATCAACCCATTCTTCAACTGGGCCGATGACCGGGCACCGCGCACGCCCTACCACGAGAGCGTCATCTACGAGGCGCACGTCAAGGGGCTGACGGCCGCGCACCCCGACATCCCGGTCGGGCTCCGCGGGACGTTCGGCGCGGTGGCGCACCCGGTGATGCTGGAGCACTACGCGAGGATCGGCGTCACCGCGGTCGAGCTCATGCCGGTGCACCAGTTCGTGCAGGACCACCGCCTGCAGCAGGCCGGCCTGTCCAACTACTGGGGTTACAACACGTTGGGGTTCTTCGCTCCACAGGCGTCGTACGCGGCCAACGGCACGGACGGCCAGCAGGTGGGGGAGTTCAAGGCGATGGTGCGAGAGCTGCACCGCGCCGGCCTCGAGGTCATCCTCGATGTGGTCTACAACCACACCGCGGAGGGCAACGAGATGGGGCCGACGCTGTCGTTCCGCGGGATCGACAACGCGGCGTACTACCGCCTGGTTGACAACAGCCCGCAGCACTACTACGACACCACCGGCACCGGGAACAGCCTGCTGATGCGCAGCCCCAACGTGCTGCAGATGATCATGGACTCCTTGCGGTACTGGGTCCTGGAGATGCACGTCGACGGGTTCCGGTTCGATCTCGCGGCGGCCCTGGCCCGCCAGTTCCACGAGGTAGACCGGCTCAGCGCCTTCTTCGACCTGGTCCACCAGGATCCGGTGATCTCGCAGGTCAAGCTCATCGCGGAGCCGTGGGACCTCGGGGACGGCGGATACCAGGTGGGGGGGTTCCCGCCGCTGTGGACCGAGTGGAACGGCCAGTACCGCGACACGGTGCGGGACTTCTGGCGCGGTAAGGCGGGCTCCATCCCTGACTTCGCCTCTCGCATCACGGGTTCCTCGGACCTGTACGAGAGCAGCGGCCGGCGTCCGATCGCGTCGATCAACTTCGTGACCGCTCACGACGGCTTCACGTTGCGCGACCTGGTGTCATACAACGACAAGCACAACGAGGCGAACGGCGAGGACGGGAGGGACGGCGGCGACGACAACAGGTCGTGGAACTGCGGAGTGGAGGGCCCGACCGATGACGCGCAGGTGCTGGCACTTCGGGCGCAGCAACAACGCAACCTGCTCGCGACACTGCTGTTGAGCCAGGGCGTACCGATGCTGCTGCATGGTGACGAGCTGGGCCGAACCCAGCGCGGCAACAACAACGCCTACTGCCAGGACAACGACATCAGCTGGATCGACTGGTCGCCGGGCTCAGTCGACGAGGGGCTGATCGAGTTCGTGGAACGGGTCGTACGGCTGCGCCAGGACCACCCGGTGTTCCGGCGCCGCAGGTTCTTCCAGGGTGAGGACGTACGCGGTCTGGAGGGCAACGACATCACCTGGTTCCGCCCCGACGGGCAGGTCATGGACGACGACGACTGGAACAACGGCTTCGCCCGGTCGCTGGGGATGTTGCTCAACGGTGACCGGCTGCCGGAGGTGGATACCAGGGGTGAGCCGATCGTGGACGACTCGTTCCTGCTGCTGCTCAACGCGCACGACGCAGCCGTGGACTTCACGATGCCGGAGGGGCAGGCGGAGCGCTGGCAGGTGGAGATCGACACCTCAGCTGGTGCTGATGGAGGGCCCGGCGCCGAGAATGCGACAGTGCCGGGCGGCGGCTCCCGCACCGTCGATGGCCGTTGCCTGGTGGTCCTGCGCCGTGCGACGTGAGCTGCCCGGGCGAGCCCCCACCGGGACGTACCGCGTCCAGCTGACGCCCGAGCACGGGTTCGCGCGGCTCGGTGACCAGGCCGAGCACCTGTCCCGGCTCGGCGTCAGCCACGCGTACCTGTCCCCGGTGCTGCAGTCAGCGCCCGGCTCCCTGCACGGGTACGACGTCGTCGACCACGACCACATCGACGTCGAGCTGGGTGGGGAGGACGGCTTGCGAGCAGCCGCTGCCGCCCTGGCAGCGCGCGGGGTACGACTGCTGGTGGACCTGGTTCCCAACCACATGGCGCTCACCACCCCGGAGCATCTGAACGCGGCGCTGTGGGGTGCCCTGCGCGACGGACCGGACTCCGCGTACGCCCGGTGGTTCGACGTCGACTGGGACCGACGCCTGCTCATGCCGGTGCTCGGCCGTCGCATCGACGAGTGTCTGGACGCTGGTGAGATCACGCTCGACCTTGCCGGTGGACCGGACGGCCGGCCGGTCGTGCGCTACCTCGACCACGTGCTGCCGGTGCGCGCGGGTACGCAGGACCTCGGCCTGGAGGACCTGCTCTCCGCGCAGTACTACCGGCTGGCGTACTGGCGGGTTGCGGACGAAGAGCTCAACTACCGAAGGTTCTTCGACGTCGACACGCTGCTGGCCATCAAGGTGGAGGACCCAGAGGTCTTCCGCGCCACCCATCAGGTCCCGGTGCGGCTGGTCCAGGAAGGGGTCATCTCCGGCCTGCGGATCGACCACCCGGACGGTCTGGCCGACCCGGCCGGCTATCTGCAGGCGCTGGCGCTGGCCACCGGCGGGGCGTACGTCGTGGTGGAGAAGATCCTCCTCGGCGACGAGCAGCTGCCTGATGACTGGGCCTGCGACGGGACGACCGGCTACGACGCGCTGCGACGGATAGGGGCTCTGTTCGTGGACCCGGCAGGGGAACCGGTGCTGCGCGGCGCCTTCGCGGAGTTCACGGGGGTCACCGACGGCTGGGAGGCGACCGCCGAGCGCGGACGCCGGGATGTGCTGCGGGGGCAGATCGTCGCAGAGGTGGACCGCCTCTCGGCAGTAGCCGGGGACATCTGCGACGG
>JBDTDW010000306.1:0-10223 GCA_039922855.1 Candidatus Nanopelagicales bacterium
CGAGTGTCTGATCACCATACCCCTCTGGGGTATAGTGAGACGGCTGTCATAGGAAAGGACCTCACGATGCCCAACTCGACCGTGCCCGGCTACGTCGACAACAAGGACGCGTACCTCAAGCGCCTGCGCCGCATCGAAGGACAGGTCCGCGGACTGCAGCGCATGATCGAGCAGGACACCTACTGCGTGGACGTGTTGACCCAGATCTCCGCGGCGACGAAGGCGCTGGAGTCGGTGGCGCTCCTGCTGCTCGACGAGCACCTCGGGCACTGCGTCACCCACGCGATCCAGGCCGGTGGTTCGGAGGCGGACCTGAAAGTGAAAGAGGCCTCCGCCGCGATCGCCCGACTCGTCCGTTCCTGACCCTGACGCGAAGGCAGCACGCCATGACCCCAGACAGCCCCGGCACCGCGCCCACCGCAACCGCCGCGACGACTCTCGACCTCACGATCGGCGGGATGACCTGCGCCTCCTGCGCGCTGCGTGTCGAGAAGACGCTGAACCACCTCGATGGCGTCACCGCGACCGTGAACTTCGCGACGGAGAAGGCCCACGTCACCTACACCGGAACCGTCGCTCCGGCTGATCTGCTCGACGCGGTCGCGGCCACCGGATACACCGCGGCGCTCCCGGCGCGCCCTGGCCCGTCCGGCGCATCGGTCGAAGCCGCACCGGTCGGCGTCGACGAAGCGGCCGCACTCCGCACCCGGCTCGTGGTCAGCACCGTCCTCACTGTCCCGGTCGTGCTGCTGGCGATGATCCCCGCGCTGCAGTTCACCTACTGGCAATGGGCATCGTTGGCACTGGCGTCGCCGGTCGTGGTGTGGGGTGCCCTGCCATTCCATCGCGCCACGTGGACAAACGCCCGCCACGGCGCCGCCACGATGGACACGCTGATCTCCCTCGGCGTCGGTGCCGCGTACCTGTGGTCTCTGTGGGCGCTTTTCCTCGGCCACGCGGGCGAGGCCGGGATGCGCATGAGCTTCACGCTGCTGCCCGAGCAAGGTGGCGGGGTCGATGAGATCTACCTCGAGGTCGCCTCGGCGGTCACGGTCTTCCTGCTCGCCGGGCGCTACCTGGAGGCTCGGGCCAAGCGGCGTTCGGGCGCTGCGCTGGCGGCACTGCTCGACCTCGGTGCGAAGGACGTCGCCGTGCTGCGCGGACCCGACCGCCACGAGGTACGGATCCCCGTTGCGGACCTGCAGGTCGGCGACCTGTTCGTCGTACGCCCCGGGGAGAAGGTGGCAACCGACGGCGTGATCACCGAGGGCTCCTCGGCAGTCGATGCCTCGCTGCTGACCGGCGAGCCGATGCCGGTGGAGGTCGGACCGGGTGATGTCGTGACGGGCGGCACCCTCAATGCCGGGGGTCACCTCACGGTGCGCGCCACCCGCGTCGGCGCCGACACCCAGCTCGCCCAGATCGCCGCGCTGGTGGAGGACGCCCAGAACGGCAAGGCCGACGTGCAGCGGCTCGCAGACCGGGTCTCGGCCGTGTTCGTGCCCGTCGTGATCGTGCTGTCGCTCATCACGCTTGGTGGGTGGCTGGCGGTCGGCGCGAGCGCCGCAACCGCGTTCACCGCGGCGGTCGCGGTCCTGATCATCGCGTGCCCGTGCGCCCTGGGGCTTGCCACGCCGACCGCCCTGCTCGTGGGCACTGGCAGGGGGGCGCAGCTCGGGATCCTGATCAAGGGGCCCCAGGTGCTGGAGTCCACCCGCCGCGTCGACACGATCGTGCTCGACAAGACCGGCACCGTGACCGCCGGTCAGATGTCGGTCGTCGCTGTGCACTCGACCTCCGCAACCACGACCGCCGACGTGGTCAGGACCGCGGGTGCGGTCGAGCACCTCTCCCAGCACCCGATCGCGCAGGCAGTCGCCGCGTACGCCTCGTCCGAGGGCCTGGCCTTCGAACCGGTGACCGAGTTCCTCGACCACGACGGCCGGGGGGTCAGTGGCGTGGTCGGGGCCCGCGCCACGACTGTGGGACGACGGCGCTGGCTCGCCGATGAGTGGGCCCTCCTGGCGCCCGACGACCTCGTTGCGGCGGCCGAGGTGGCCGAGGGCCGCGGCCAGACGCCGGTCTGGGTCGCCTGGGACGGCGCGGTCCGCGGCATCGTCGTGGTGGCCGACTCCGTCCGGGCGACCTCGGGGCAGGCCATCACCGAGCTGCGCCGGCTCGGGCTGCGTCCGATGCTGCTGACCGGCGACAACAGCCGAGCCGCCCTAGCGGTGGCCTCCGACGTCGGCATCGACCCTGCCGATGTCATGGCCGAGCTGCTGCCCGCAGACAAGGTCGCCTCGGTCAAGGCGCTGCAGGCCAGCGGTGCGGTCGTCGCAGTGGTCGGCGACGGCACCAACGATGCCCCGGCCCTGGCGAGCGCCGATCTGGGCATCTCGATGGGCACCGGGACCGACGTGGCGATCGAGGCGTCGGACCTGACCCTCGTACGGGCCGACCTGCGACTGGCCGGCGATGCGATCCGGCTGTCCCGGGCCACGCTGGCGACCATCAAGGGCAACCTTTTCTGGGCTTTCGCTTACAACATCCTCGCGTTGCCGCTGGCGGCGTTCGGTCTGCTGAACCCCCTGATCGCCGGCGCCGCGATGGCGTTCAGCTCGGTGTTCGTGGTGAGCAACAGCTTGCGCCTTCGTAGATTCCAGCCCTGGACCCGGTGACTACCCGCGGCGCGTCGCCGGCGAGTGAGGCCCGGCCTGGGTTCCACGGCACGGCATCGGTTGGTCTGCGGCCCTCCTCTTGCGAACCCTTCGCAACAACGAGAGGATCGCACCGTCCTGCCACCCGACAAGAGGGGCGCCGAGATGGCCACCGCGGAACGCGTCATCGCCGGACCCCCGGCGACGAGGCCGCGCCTGGGCCGTACCGAGTGGTGGGTCATCGCGGCCATGACCGGGTTCGTGCTGTTGCTGCACCTGATCGGGTGGGGGCTGCTCATCGCCGTCATCGCTCCGGCGAACTACCACGTCGGCGGCTCTGGATTCTTCGGCGTCGGCCTGGGGCTGACCGCGTACACCCTCGGGCTGCGCCACGCCTTCGACGCCGATCACATCGCAGCGATCGACAACACCACCCGCAAGCTGATGTCCGAGGGCCAGCAGCCGGTATCGGTAGGTTTCTGGTTCTCACTCGGCCACTCCTCCGTGGTGTTCGGGCTGTGCTTCCTGCTCGCGATCGGGGTGCGAGCACTGGCCGGCCAGGTCGAGGACGGGGCCTCGACCCTTCAGACGACCACCGGCCTGATCGGGACGGCCGTGTCCGGCGTCTTCTTGATGGCCATCGGACTGATCAACCTGGTGATCCTGCGTCGGATCGTCAAGGTGTTCCGGGAGATGCGCAACGGCGGCTATGACGAGGCGGCCCTGGAGGAGGAGCTCAACAAGCGTGGCTTCATGAACCGGATCCTCGGCGGAGTCACGAAGGCAGTACGCAAACCGCGTCAGATGTACCCGGTGGGATTCCTGTTCGGCCTGGGCTTCGACACGGCCACCGAGGTCTCCCTGCTGGTGCTGGCCGGAGGGGCGGCGGCCTTCAACCTGCCGTGGTACGCGATCCTCGTCCTACCGATCCTGTTCGCGGCGGGGATGAGCCTGCTTGACAGCATCGACGGCGCCTTCATGAACTACGCGTACGGGTGGGCGTTCGCCCAGCCTGTGCGCAAGATCTTCTACAACATCGTCATCACCGGGCTGTCCGTCGCCGTCGCGCTGGTGATCGGGACGATCGAGATCGCCTCGATCATCGCCGACCGGCTCGGTGTCACGAGCGGGCCCTTGGCCTCGGTCGCCGGGCTGGACCTCAACTACGTCGGCTACGTCATCGTCGGGCTATTCGTCGCCACCTGGGCCATCGCCCTGACGGTCTGGAAGATGGCGAAGATCGAGCAGAAGTGGTCCACGCACCTGCGCGACCCCGACCTCGTGACCGAGGGTGGAGTGGCGCCGGAGGCCTGACCAAGCTCGACAGCGCTGGACCGCTACGATGATCACACGGCGGAGGGGCTCGCCGTGAACCGCGGCTGTGCGCCGCCAACGGTCCCTGCCACAGAGGTAGGAGGCGCACGAGCATGGAGCGAGTCCCGCACGATGATCTCCCGGTCGATCCCGACCAGACAGCATTTGCCGAACCCCTCACCGAGCGTGCCCACGCCGATCGTCGCTATCCGTGGGACGTGATGCTGGTCATCGCGGCCGGGGGTGCGGTCGGCGGTGGCGCACGGTGGGGACTGGCCCAGGCGCTGCCGACGTCGGCGCCCGGATTCCCCTGGGCGACGTTCGCGGAGAACATCAGCGGCGCGCTGGCTCTGGGCGTCCTCATGGTCTACCTGCTCGACGTCTGGCGCCCGAGCCGATACGGGCGACCCTTCCTGGCCGTCGGGGTCCTGGGAGGCTTCACGACCTTCTCGACGTACACCGCGGATGTGCGGACCATGCTGCTCGACGGGCACGTCTCGCTGGCGCTGACGTACCTTGTTGCGACTTTGTTCTTCGGCCTGCTGGCCACCTGGTGCGGGCTCACGCTCGCGCGTCGCGCGGTGGGTGTCACGCGGCAGGTGGACCTATGACGCTGTTCCTGGTGATGCTCGGTGCCGCGCTCGGCGCGCCGAGTCGCTGGGCGGTGGACCGCTACGTCGCGACCTGGCACAAAGGCGACTTCCCTTGGGGGACCATCCTCATCAATGTGAGCGGCTCGCTGCTGCTCGGTGTGATCCTCGGTGCCACGACGCTCACGTCAGAATCGATCGGGGTGGTGGCGCTGGCCGGCACCGGCTTCTGCGGCGGGTTCACGACGTTCAGCACGTTCAGCTTCGAGACGATCCGACTGATCGAGGACGGCGACCACCGCGAGGCGGGCCTGAACGTGGCCGTCAGTCTGGCCGCCGGACTCGCCGCGGCACTGGCTGGTTGGTATCTCGCGCAGCTGATGTGGGCGTGACTCTTGGCGGCGCTCAGTGCCAGCTGGTGCCGATCACGGCTGCCAGACCATCAGGACGACCACGACGACCATCAGCAGCGACACCAGCCCGGAGCCGATCGCGATGCGCTGGTAGGAGCCCGCCGCAAGCTCACCGGCGACCGCGTCGTGCGGATTCTCCCCGGCGCGGCGCATCGCCGGCACGACGACGAACAGGCTCAGGACCAGCGCCACCAGGTACACGATGAACGCGCTCATGATCCACGACGTCGTGAAGGACAGGTGCGCCTGCTTGTCGCTCGACCCGAGGGCACCGAAGCCGAAGACCACGACCAGCAGCGACAGAAGGCTGAAGATGTACGTGGACTGGGCCAGCGTCGCCACCTGGCCGCGCTCCCCCGCCCGTAGCGCCCGCATCCCCGTCATCGGCAAGATCGCCATCGGACCCACGATGAATACGGCCGTCACCACGTGCAGCACGTCCAGCAGAGTTCCCATGCGGGGCACTCTATGGGGACCACCGACCGCCGACGTCAGGGCGTGGAGCGCGTCCGCGGGTGCCGCTCAGCGCTGCGTCAGGGGTACGTAGTCGCGTACCGGCTCGCCCGTGTAGACCTGGCGGGGGCGGCCGATCTTGGTCGTCGGGTCCTCGATCATCTCCCGCCACTGCGCGATCCAACCTGGCAGGCGCCCGACCGCGAAGAGCACCGTGAACATCTTGGTGGGGAACCCCATCGCCTTGTAGATCAGCCCGGTGTAGAAGTCGACATTGGGATACAGCTTGCGGGACACGAAGAAGTCGTCGGCCAGCGCGACCTCCTCGAGCTTCATGGCGATGTCGAGCAACGGGTCACTGTGGGCGCCGGTGCGTTCGATCACCTCGGCCGCCGTCTTCTTGCAGATGGCGGCACGGGGGTCGTAGTTCTTGTACACGCGATGGCCGAAGCCCATCAGCTTGACGCCGTCCTCGCGGTCCTTGACGCGTCGTACGAATCTCGCGACGTCCCCACCATCGGCCTGGATCTCCGTCAGCATCTCCAGGACGGCCTGGTTGGCACCTCCGTGCAGCGGGCCGAACAACGCATTGACGCCCGCTGAGACCGAGGCGAAGAGGTTCGCGTGGGCAGAGCCCACGAGGCGAACCGTCGATGTGGAGCAGTTCTGCTCGTGGTCCGCGTGCAGCAGCAACAGCATGTCCAGCGCCCGGACGATCACCGGATCGGCGATGTACTCCTCAGCGGGGACACCAAAGGTCAGGCGCAGCAGGTTCTCCACATAACCAAGGGAGTTCACCGGATACAGGAACGGCTGGCCGATGGACTTCTTGTACGCGTACGCCGCGATGGTCGGAACCTTCGCCAGCAGCCGTACGGTCGAGATTTCGACGTGCTCCGGGTTGAACGGATCGAGGCTGTCCTGGTAGAAGGCGCTCAACGCGCTCACGGCCGAGGAGAGCACCGTCATCGGGTGCGCATCGCGGGGGAAACCGTCGAAGAACCACCGCAGGTCCTCGTGCAGCAGCGTGTGCCGGACCACGAGCTCGCGGAAATCGTCGAGCTGCTCCGCGCTGGGCAGCTCACCGTAGATGAGCAGGTAGCACACCTCCAGGAAGGTCGAACGGCCGGCAAGCTGCTCGATCGGGTAGCCGCGATACCGCAGGATCCCCGCATCCCCGTCGATGAACGTGATCGCCGACGCGCACGAGGACGTGTTCACGAAGCCCGGATCCAGCGTGACGGCGTCGGTCGTCCGCGTCAGCTCGGAGATGTCTAGCCCGCGTGGGCCATCGGTGGCCTCGGTGACGGGCAGCGGCAGCGAGCCGCCTGGGTACTCGAGCCGGTAGTCAGTCATGCTCTGCTCCTCGCGGTTCGCGGACCTCTGGGCCCTGGCCCACGTCCTGCCCCGTGATCGTGTCACGTCGATGGACCCGGCACATCCGGCCACCGCGTGGACCGACCGGTACCTGAACTGCCGTCAGTCAGCTTTAGGCTCAGTGAAGTCCAGCGAGTGTGACCGGGAGGTGCCGTGTCTGAGTCCGTCCCACAGACGGTTGCTGACACTGCCTCGCCTGGATCGCCCGACCCCCGCCTGGGGCCGCTCGACCGGATCCCGGCACCGATCCTCGTCATCTCGGCCACCGCCTCGGTGCAGGTCGGGGCCGCCCTCGCCCGCAACCTGTTCGGTCAGATGAGCACGTCCGGGGTGCTGTTCCTGCGACTGGCGATCGCGGCAGTCGTGATGCTTGCGGTCGTACGACCGCGGGTTCGATCCTGGTCGCGCTCGACCGTGCTCGCCGTGCTGCTGATGGGCGTTGCCGTGGCCGCGCTGAACCAGGTCTTCTACCTGGCGATCGCCCACATCCCGCTCGGCATCGCGGTGACGGTGGAATTCCTCGGGCCGCTGCTGCTGTCCGTTGTCCAGACAAGACGGCCCACGGACCTGATCTGGGCGGCGTTGGCTCTGGCCGGTGTCGCCATCCTCGGGCTGGGCGGCAGGACCGGTTCTGATGCGATCTCCGCGGTCGGCATCGCGCTGGCCCTGTTGTCAGGCGTGCTCTGGGCGATGTACATCCTCGCCAGCGCCCGGCTCGGCGCCGCGCTGCCGGGGATGGACGGCCTGGCTGTCGCCCTCACGGTCGCCGCGCTCATCATCATGCCGATCGGCGGCCGAGATGCCCTGGTAGCACTGCACGAGCCCTCGCTGCTGATGACCGCTGCACTCGTCGCCCTGCTGTCCTCCGTGATCTGCTACAGCTTCGAGATGACGGCGCTGCGCCGACTGCCGACGCGGGTGTTCGGCATCCTCATGAGCATCGAGCCGGCCGCCGCGGCGATCGCCGGCCTGGTGATCCTGGGGCAGGCCCTGGCACCGTCCCAGCTGCTCGCACTTGTCCTCGTCACCTTGGCCAGCGCCGGCGTGACACTGACCGCGACAAGGCGCGCGAGCCCGCCGGGCGCACAACTGACGTGATGTGTCTGCGCGGCACGACTCGAGCCGTCACCTGCTCTGGTTCACCTCGGTGACGAGGATGGCTGCCTGCGTACGACGCTCGATCCCGAGCTTGGCCAGCAGGCTGGAGACGTAGTTCTTCACCGTCTTCTCGGCCAGGTGAAGCTGCTGACCGATCTGGCGGTTGGTGAGCCCCTGACCGATCAGGTTCAGGACGTCGCGCTCGCGGGGCGTCAGCACCTGCAGCTGGTCCTCCGGCTCGTGGCGGCGTTGCAGCCGATCCATCATCCGGGTCCTGGTGTGGGCGCTGATGAGCGAGCCACCCGCCGCGACGGTCCGGATAGCGCCCTGCAGGTCACTGCCCCGAATCTGCTTGAGCACGTAGCCGGCCGCGCCGGCCATCACGGCATCGAACAGCGCGTCGTCGTCGGCGTACGACGTCAGCATCAGGCAGGCCAGGTCTGGCAGCTGCGAGCGAAGCTCCCGGCAGACCCCGACGCCGTCCCCGTCAGGCAGTCGCACGTCCAGGACCGCGACGTCGGGCCGCACCGCCGGGACCCGGGCCAGCGCCTCGGCGCAGGTGGCAGCCTCGCCGACCACGGTGATGTCACCCTCGATCTCGAGCAGGTCGCGCACCCCGCGGCGGACGACCTCGTGGTCATCGAGCAGAAACACCCGGATCGGGTTGTCACCTGCTCCCATACCGACTCCTCGGACGGTGGCGCGCCGACGGCGTGTCCACGATGAATACTCCCGGCAAGCCTAGTCGTCACAACGGCAGGACGAACGGGTCCAAAGGCCCTGGGAAAACCCTCCGGGCCAGCAGTGTTGGCCACAACGGTGCGCTAGGAGTGCGCGACGATCACCGGAGTGTCGAGCAGGTGCAGCAGGTTCGAGCTGACCGATCCCAGCAGCATCGTCCGCAGCAGACCGCGACCGTGCGAGCCCACGACAAGTGCCTGTGAGATCGCCGCCACCTCTGCCAAGGCGTCCACGGGGTGCGCATGAACGACTCGCTGGTGAATCGTCACATCCGGGAACTTCTCCTCCCATCCGGCGAGGGCCTCGCTCAGCCGGGCCTGCGCCGCGGCCCGAAGGTCGGTCAGCATCGACCCGTCCAGCGTCCAGATGCCGTAGCCCAGCGGAACATCTGCCACCCAAGCGCCGACGGCGACCACATCGACTTGGTGCAGCTGAGCCAGCGTCAGCGCGACCTCGATCGCGGGTTGCGAATGCTCGGAGCCGTCGACGCCGACCGCGATCGGGGCCGCACCGTTGGTGGGCAGCCGGCGTACGACCGCGACCGGGACGCTCGCCCGGGCGGCGAGCTGGTGGCTGGTGGACCCGAGGAACACCTGACTGATCGTGCCGAGCCGCTGCGACCCGACGACGATCATGCTCGAGTGCCCAGCGTGCTCGAGAAGGGCGTCCGTTGCCGAGCTGCGGGTGAGCACGACTTCCACCTCGAGTCCGGGGTTGGACTCGCACAGGTTGTCGCGGATGCGCGACAACATCTTTTCCGCGGCAGCCTGCAGCTCGGTCGCGCTCACGGCCACCACTGGACCTTGCAGGTTGATCGCGGTCGGCGATACGGCATGCAGCAGCACCAGTGGAACCGTCCGCTGGAGTGCCTCGGCCGCGCCCCACTGGACCGCATGGTCGCTCGAGCCCGACGCGTCGACACCCACCAGCACTCGTGACTTGACCGTCATGTCCGGTGGTCCTTCCCTGCGTCGCGGAATCCGCGAGTTCCCGGTAGGGATCTGTGACACGTCTCGTGGCCGACCGCTCCGGCGTCACGTCGAACCTCGCACGATCGGGCGCCCGCGGGCAGGGCCCAAGGTCCCCACGCGTGACCGTCCGCTGGCCTTGGTAACCTGCCCGCCCCGATAGAGTCGGCAGCGACTCGTACGACCCGAAGCCCAGGAGCTGCCAGATGACGTTCGGGTCAGACAAGGTCGAGCGACTGATCGCCGCGATCTTCGCCGGCAGTTCCGACGCGATAGTCGTCGTGGACACCACCGGCCGGATCCAGTTCGCCAGCGCGGCGGTGCAGACACTGTTCGACCGTTCCCCCGAAGAACTCGTCGGCAAAGCGGTCGAGGTGCTCATCCCCCCAGCGCTCGGCATTGCTCACGTCCAGCACCGTGCCCGGTTCGGGGCGTCCGGCCACGCACGGCAGATGGGGTCAGGGCTGATACTCGACGGCGTCACACGGGACGGCACCCGGTTCCCGGTCGATGTCAGCCTGACACCCGTCGAGGCGGACGGGGAGTCCTACGTCGCAGCCATCGTGCGCGATGCGACACCACGGGTCCGTACCCAGCGACAGATCGAGTCGA